>JAKQJG010000069.1 GCA_029561305.1 Bacteroidota bacterium
ATCAAATAGGCCACCGCACAAATGGAAAAGATAATAAAATAACCAGCCTCTTTTCCGGTAAAGCCTGCAAACTGCATTTGAGTATTGTCAGCATGCTCAAACAAAACACCCGAACCTTTATTGATAAGAAATGCACCCACACCTCCCGCCATTCCGCCGATACCGGTAATGGTAGCGATGGCTTTTTTAGGAAACATATCGCCAACGGTAGAAAAAATATTGGCCGACCATGCCTGGTGTGCAGCACCTGCAATACCGATGATGATAACAGGCACCCAGGAGCTATAACTGCCCAATGGTTGTGCCAGCAAAGCCAACAGAGGGAAAAAGGCAAAGATCAGCATTGCTTTCATCCTGCCATTATATGGGTTCATGCCTTTTTTCTCAACAAAATAAGTTGGCAACCAGCCGCCGATGATGGAGAATAAAGTGATCATATACAATACAAATAATGGCAATGCACTTTGCGTGCTGTCCATTTTATAGATATCTTTTAAGTAGGCTGGTGTCCAGAATAAATAAAACCACCAAACCCCGTCGGTCATAAATTTTCCAAGCGCAAATGCCCAGGTTTGTCTGTATTTAAAACAGGCTGCAAAAGAAACCTTGTTTTTATTTTCAATGATTGGTATGGCCAAGGCAGCATCCGCTGTGATGTCCTGCTGAATGTAGTCCAGTTCATTTTTATTTACCGAGGGATGTACATCGGGTTTTTTGTACATAAAATTCCAGAAGAACATCCATATAAAACCAAGACCGCCAATAATAACAAATGCCATTTCCCAGCCATAGGCTTTGGCGATAAAAGGAATAGTAACGGGTGCAGATAAGGCTCCAACGGTGGCGCCAGCATTAAAAATACTGGTGGCCAGGGCCCGGTCTTTCTTGGGGAAATATTCCGCAGTTGATTTTATTGCTGCAGGAAAATTGCCGGCCTCACCTAATGCCAGTACAAAACGGGCAAAAATGAACAACGAAACAGAAGTTGAAGTAACAATCGCTGCCTTATCAAAAGTGGCAATGGCTTCTTTAGCACCTTCAAAACTTACCAGCCAGTTGCCTGTAAGAATACCCGAAGTAGCTATACCGCAAAGCGCATGGATGCAGGCACCAACAGACCAGATGCCAATGGCCCAAAGAAAACCTTTCTTTGTATCCATCCAGTCAACAAATTTTCCGGCAAACAACATTGACACTGCATAGAAAATCGAAAACAGGGCCGTGATAGTTCCATAATCGCTATCCGTCCAGTGAAATTCCGGTACCAGGTAATCTTTCCAGGTTAATGAAAGTACCTGCCTGTCGAGATAATTTATAGTAGTGGCAAAAAACAATAGCGCACATATTTTCCAGCGGTAGGTACTCATTGGGCCGGTTACTTTTTTCAACGGATTAGCAAGTGCACTTTCGGGTGTTGTTGGCATTGGGTAAATTGTTTATGGCAATCGTTAAATAAACAGTTTAAGGTTCAAAGTTTAAAGTCTAAAGTTGTTGAGAACATTAAACCTTCAACTTTAAACTTTAAACGCTTCTTACAGCAGCAATCGTAGCCATCACTTCCTTAGTAAGCGATTCTATTGTTGCATAATCCTTTGCTTCCAGCAATGCTTTACTGATGAGTTTGCTTCCCATACCCACGGCCACCACACCCGCTTTAAACCAGGCACCTATATTTTCTTTGGTAGTGTCTACACCGCCCGTTGGCATAAAGATCAAATTAGGAAACAATTCTTTGATGGTACTCATAAACTCTGGCCCGAGCATATTACCCGGAAAGAGTTTGATGAATTTGGCACCCAGGTTTTCTGCAGCAATGATCTCCGTGGGCGTCATACAACCCGGCACCCACAACATATTATTTTTATCCGCCACTTCCGCAGCAGAAGGCACGAGACCTGGAGAGATGATATAATCAGCACCGGCATCTATAAAGGCCTGTGCCTGTTCGCCATTCTTGATAGTACCCACTCCGAGGTACATACCATTGAGTTCAGCATCACATACATCACGCATGGATTTAAAATTGTTGAGCGCCGCTTCGCCCCGGTTAGTGTATTCCACCGTCCTGATACCGGCACGGTACAAGGCACGCAATACTTCCAGTGTTACCCCTGTGTCTTTATAAAAATAGAGCGGTAAAATTCCCTGTTCAGGGATGAGTTTCAACAAATGTTCTTTTGTATTCATACAGCAATTTGATTGGGAAACAATGTTACTTTAAATTTAGGTGCAATGAGGTGTTTTTTACGCAAACGATGACGAAATTTAAGTGTAATTTTTCGCTTTGACTCCGCACTCGATTGCGTAATTATTTATCACAAATGTGTATATAATTTTAAAATATTGACTGAAATTTGATTCTCGTATTTAAAAGGAACCAGTAAAATTATTTAACGATCATGCCTAAAAAAGTAGTTACACTTGGAGAAATAATGCTCCGTTTATCCACTCCTGATTATAAGAGATTTGTACAGTCCGATACGTTTGATGTTACCTACGGTGGCGGTGAAGCGAATGTGGCAGCAGCTATTTGTAACTATGGCGAACAGGGTGTGTTTGTTACGAAAGTACCTAATAATGCCATTGGTCAAAGTGCTATCAACCATCTTCGCCGTTATGGGGTGGATACACAGCATATTGCAAGAGGTGGAGAAAGACTGGGTATTTATTTTTTAGAAACTGGTGCATCCATGAGGGCATCACAGGTGATCTACGACAGGGCGGGTGCTTCTATTGCTGATGTGAATGCAAGCGAATTTGATTTTGATAAAATATTTGATGGCGCCGACTGGTTTCACACCACCGGTATCACACCAGCCTTGAGCGATAAAGCGGCTGCATTAACCGAAGCTGCATTAAAAGCGGCTAAGGCAAAAGGTATTACTACCAGTATAGATTTGAACTACCGAAAAAAATTGTGGAGCAAAGAAAAAGCCCGTGAAGTGATGAGCAGGCTTTGTCAATATGTGGATGTATGTATCGGTAATGAAGAAGACGCAGATACCACACTTGGGTTTAAAGCGGCGCACACCGATGTTACCAAAGGTGAATTAAACCTCGACGGTTTTAAAGATGTGTTCAAGCAGATGAAAGAAAAATTTGGTTTCAAATTCATCGCTTCTTCTTTAAGAGAAAGCTACAGTGCCAGCGATAATGGATGGAGTGCTTTGGTGTATGATGGCAATGATTTTCATCACACTAAAAAATACAATGTGCGTATCATTGACCGTGTGGGCAGTGGCGACAGTTTTGCCAGCGGACTGATCTATGGCCTGGTAACGGGTATGAGTATGGTAGATGCGTCTGAATTTGGTGTGGCTGCATCTGCTTTAAAACACACGATACCCGGTGATCTTAACCATGCAACCCTCAGCGATGTAAAAGAATTAGTGGGTGGTGACGGTAGTGGAAGAGTGCAACGATAATATTTTGTTTTGTAATATCCAAAGAGTTTCAAGTTTTTAATCCAGAGATTTAGTTTTGGTTACCAACCCTTGCTTCAATCTGCCCTTCCCTTCCGGGAAGGGCACTTTTTAAACCTAATTGTATGATCATAGATTCATTAGAAAACGCTTATAAGTACACTGACCTGCATCCCCGCTTTGCAAAAGCATTCCAGTTTGTAAACCATACCAACCTGGATACAATGGAAGCGGGTAAATATGACATTGATGGAAAGGATGTGCATGCGGCTGTTTCTTTAAAAGATGGTGTAAAAGCAGCGGAAGCTAAATACGAAGCGCATGACCTGTACATTGATATACAGGTATGCCCCTCCGGCAGCGAAACCATTGGTTGGAAACCAAGAAAAAAATGCAACGATATTAAAACCCCTTACAATCCTGAAAAGGATGTGACTTTTTATAATGTAGAACCCGACACCTACTTTAACCTGCAGGCCGGCCAGTTTGTAATCTTCTTTCCGGAAGATGT
>JAKQJG010000082.1 GCA_029561305.1 Bacteroidota bacterium
AAACAAACCTCCTTTACTGAATTTTCCAAATTTTATTTGCAAAATTCTATCCACAAAAAGTGCATAACCCACCAAATCCACTGCCTGTGCAAGGCTCCGATTTTTGCACATTGTTTTTCCACAACTGTTGATATTTAGCAGCCTGTAAAACCAAACTCAAAAGATATTTTCGTTCCCTTGTTAAACGCACATAACAATTTAATAACAACAGAAAAAAGCCATATTTTACAAACCTGCTAACCACATAATAAGCTATGCCGAAAAAAAACCAAACATCCCCAAGCCTGCAGTTTAGCCGGCAGTTTACAAAAGACGGCGTGTCTCCCTTTGACATGTTCGAATACGATTACAGAACTTCGGTGATAAAAGACCCCAGTGGAAAAGTAGTTTTCCAGATGGACAACGTGGAAGTACCAAAGCAGTGGAGCCAGATCGCTACAGATATTTTAGCACAAAAATATTTTCGTAAAGCAGGTGTACCGCAAGCAGATGGCACCTCCGGCCGGGAAACAACCGTAAAGCAGGTGGCTCACCGTATGGCGCATTGCTGGAGAATATGGGGTGAACAGTATGGCTATTTTGCTTCTGAAAACGACGCACAGGTATTTTATGACGAATTGGTGTATTCCATATTGAACCAGGCTTGTGTACCCAACAGTCCACAATGGTTTAATACAGGTCTGCATGCAGTATATGGCATCACTGGTAAACCCCAGGGTCACTATTATGTGGATGCTGTTGACGGCCAATTAAAAAAATCCAACAATGCATACGAACGGCCCCAGCCACACGCCTGTTTTATTTTGAGTGTGGATGATGACCTGGTGAATGATGGCGGTATCATGGATCTGTGGGTAAGAGAAGCCAGGATATTCAAATACGGAAGTGGTGTGGGTACCAACTTCAGCAACATACGTGGCGAAGGAGAAAAACTCAGTGGTGGCGGTACATCAAGCGGCCTGATGAGCTTTTTAAAAATTGGTGACAGGGCTGCAGGCGCTATTAAAAGCGGTGGTACCACCAGGCGTGCTGCTAAGATGGTTTGCTTAGACCTCGACCATCCTGAAATTGAACAATTCGTAAACTGGAAAGTAGAAGAAGAAAATAAAGTAGCTGCCCTCATTGCTGCTGGATATGCCAGTGATTACGAAGGCGAAGCATACCGCACAGTAAGCGGACAAAACAGTAACAATTCGGTTCGTATCCCCAACGAATTTTTTAAAGTGCTTGATGCAGACGGTGACTGGGAATTAAAAGCAAGAAGTGATGGCCGTGTAATGAAAACCGTAAAAGCAAGAAAGCTTTGGAAGGACATTACCTACGCTGCATGGAAATGCGCTGATCCCGGAACACAGTACGATACCACCATCAACGAATGGCATACCTGCCCCGAAGGTGGAGCTATCCGTGCAAGTAATCCTTGCAGTGAGTATATGTTCTTAGACAACACCGCCTGCAACCTGGCTTCTGTAAACCTCCGTCGTTTCTTTACCGAAGCAGATAACAGCTTTGATGTAAAAGGTTTTGAATACACATGCCGCCTTTGGACAGTTGTATTGGAAGTATCTGTATTGATGGCACAGTTCCCTTCAAAAGAAGTGGCGCAGTTATCATACGATTACAGAACACTTGGTTTAGGTTATGCCAACCTTGGCAGTATGCTGATGGTGAGCGGTATTCCTTACGACAGTGAACAGGCTCGTGGCATTGCCGGTGCTATCACAGCTATTATGACGGGTGTTGCATATAAAACATCTGCAGAAATGGCTTCCTTCCTTGGCACTTTTGACAAGTACGAAGAAAATAAAAAACACATGCTCCGTGTAATGCACAACCACCGTGCTGCTGCTTATGATGCACAGGATGCGTATGAAGGATTGCAGATAAAACCACAAGGTATCAATGCTAAATATTGCCCGGACTATTTATTGAAAGCTGCTACCAAAGCATGGGATGATGCAGTACAGCTGGGTGAAAAATATGGCTACCGCAATGCACAAACAACCGTGATAGCACCAACCGGCACCATTGGCCTGGTAATGGATTGCGATACAACCGGTGTGGAACCAGATTTTGCGTTGGTGAAATTTAAAAAATTAAGCGGTGGTGGTTATTTTAAGATCATCAATCAGAGTGTGCCTGCTGCCTTGCGTAATTTGAAGTACACCGAAAGCCAGATAGAAGAAATAGTAAATTACGCCAAAGGACATGCTACTTTAAATGGCGCACCCTATATCAATACCACTACATTGCTGGCAAAAGGGTTTACCCAGGACGAACTGGAGAGAGTGGAAGCATCGCTGGGTAGTGCGTTTGAAATTGGATTTGTATTCAACGTATTCACATTTGGCGAAGCAACACTGCAGCGCTTAGGTTTTAAAGCAGAGCAATACCATGATTTTAGCTGGAATTTACTCGAAGCTTTGGGCTTTACAGATGACCAGATAGAAGCAGCCAATATTTATGTATGCGGTACCATGACAGTGGAAGGCGCACCCTACTTAAAAGACGAACATTTACCAGTATTTGATTGTGCTAACAAATGCGGACAAAAAGGCGAACGTTTTATACATGCCCACGGCCATATCCGTATGATGGGTGCTGCACAGCCATTCCTTAGTGGTGCTATCAGCAAAACCATCAACCTGCCGCATGAAGCAAGCATTGAAGAAATTGCAGACTGCTACCGCCTGAGCTGGGAGCTGGGATTAAAAGCGAATGCACTTTACCGTGATGGTTCTAAACTGAGCCAGCCACTTAGCAATAAATCAGACAAAAAGAAAAAATCTGCTGACGAAAAAGAAGAAACTGCAGCAGTTGCTGAACAACCAGCAGCCATCGATCAGCCGCAGATTGTAGACATGAGCAAGCTCACCATCGACGACCTCCTGGAAGAAGTAAGCAAGCGTGTACAAAGCAGTCCTGATACGATATTAAAAGGCAAACTGGCAAAAATTGTTGAACGCAAAACATTGCCAGCCAAACGCCGTGGCTTTACACAAAAAGCAAAGATCAACGGCCAGGCATTGTTCTTACGCACCGGTGAGTACAATGACGGAACGGTTGGTGAAATTTTTATAGACATGGCAAAAGAAGGCGCCACAGTACGCAGTATGCTCAACTGTTTTGCCATCTCTATTTCTATCGGTCTTCAATACGGTGTGCCATTAGAAGAGTTTGTTGAGAAATTTGTGTTCACCCGGTTCGAACCATCGGGCATGGTAGATCATCCGAATATCAAAACCACCACTTCCATCATTGACTTTATTTTCCGCTCACTGGCATATGAATATTTAGGCCGTACAGACCTTGTTCACGTATTGGATAAACCAGAAGTTGAAAACCTGGGTGATGAACCCTGGGTGCAGGGATCACCAACAATTGGCGACAGAAAACCAGAGCTGAGTGAAGTAAGAGTAATTGGCGGTGCATCACCTGCAGGTAATGTACAACCTGCCAAATCTTACAGGGGTAATACGGGTATGGATGCGGTAACGGCTGCTGCCAAAAGCATGCAGAGTGATGCGCCGGCTTGTAACACCTGCGGACACATTACGATCCGCAGCGGTACCTGTTACAAATGTTTGAATTGTGGTAACAGCATGGGTTGCAGTTAATAAAACAGTAGTACAGTAGGTATCTCCAAATGCCCTCCAATAATTGGGGGGCTTTTTTTTTGTTCTTTTCATTCCTGTTTGATAAAAATGAATATTTTTAGCTGGTAAAATATTCTTACACCTAACTAACCTTTAAAATATGGTTCTGTTTACATCTGGAAAACCTGCACTTGTAATGGCGTTTTTTCTAATATTCGCCTGTCCCGCGGCCTTACTTTCACAAAAAACAAATCCGCTTATTAACAGTGGTGAATTGCTGGAGAAGGGCAATAAACTTCATGAGGAAGGAAAGTATAAGGAGGCGATTGAAGCCTACTCACAAATTTCCAGGAGTGATACCAACTATTCCAGTGCTTTATATGAATTGGGTTATTCCTGCTATTCCGATAAACAATTTCAGCGGGGGCTGGAAAATGTAAAAACCGGGCTTAAACTTTTTCCTGCTGAGTTTACCAAATTTGCACTTATCGCCGGTAGTATACTGGATGAGATGGATAGCAGCACCCAGGCCATAGCCATGTACAGCGAAGCACTTAAGCACAGTCCGAATGCAGCAATCGTATATTTTAACAGGGCCGTGGTATATGTAAAAAGTAGGCAGGTAACGGAAGCAAGAAAAGACCTTGAGCAATGCCTGTTGATCAATCCCTATTATGGTTCCGCTCATTATTATATTGGCACTTTATACTATGATGAAGGAAATATGGTAGCGGCAATGCTGGCATTTAAAACTTATTTGCTGGTATCGCCCAGCGGCAGGTATTTAAATACGGTTATTCAAAAATTGAGTAACATGGCTAAGGTTACAGATGAAGTGCTGGAGAATGTAAAAAAATATAAACCAGGCAAAGAAGACAACTTCGACCTTCAGCAACAGATCCTGTTATCTAAAATAGCACTGGATAAAAATTATAAATTAAAGGTTGACCTGGAAGACCAGATCGTACGGCAGGTGCAGGTGGTGGACGAAAAACTGGAGTACATAAAAAACGACCGGGGTTTTTGTATGCAATATTATGTTCCCTTCTACTCAAAAGTTTTTAAAGAAGGATATTTCGAGCCCATGATATTCTCTGTTTTTTCGGGGCTTGATATAAAAAGTATCAAAGAATGGATGAAGCGGAATAAAAAAGAGCAGGAAGCCTTTGGGAATTATGCTGATACTTACCTGGGAGAAATCAGGGACAGCAGGGTGCTGACCGCTACAGAAAGAAAAAACGCACCGGTTTGGCATTTGTTTGAAGGCGGCAAGTTTGTAGGTAAAGGTGGGTACAAAATGAATGCAGGTAAAAAAGATCTTTTTGGACCCTGGGAATTTTATTATGAAAATGGAAAGATGAGCGCAAAGGGATCTTATAATGATGCTGAGGAAAAAACCGGGGAATGGATTTACTATTATAATAACGGCCAGGTGAAACAAAAAACGGTTTTCAAAAACAATGTTGAAGAAGGGCTTTCTGAAGGATGGTTCAGAAATGGTAACAGGTGGTTTTCCGAAAACTTTGTTAATGGTAAGGTGGAAGGTAACGCCCAGGTTTATTACTTTAATGACATGTTGAAAAACAGTGTTGATTATAAAGGCGGCAACAAGAACGGTGTTCAAAAAAATTACAACAGTAAGGGCGACTTGCTAAGCATTCAGCATTTTACCGACGATAAATTAAACGGTGAAATGTCTACCTATCATTCAAATGGAAAGCTGGATGAAATGGTGAATTATGTTGACGACAAACCGGTGGGTATCTATAAAAGTTATTACGATGATGGAGTTCTGGAAAAACAGGGCGAATTTACCAATGGTGAACGGCAGGGTTTATGGACAAGTTATTATGCTAACGGTAATGTAAAAGACAAGACCACCTATGCAAACGGAGAGATTACGGGTGAGTTTACAGAATACCATGATAATGGTAAACTAAGTTCTAAAGGTACTTACAACAAAAAGAAAATAGATGGGTTAGTGGAATACTATGATGATGACGGCATTAAATATTCTGATGCGTTATACGAAAAAGGACGCTTGCGGGAAATCAATTCTTTTGATAAAAAGGGTAACAATATTTACAACAGTACTACCAGAAGAGGGGCGGCCAATATCACTTTTTATTCTCCCGATGGCATCAAAAAGAGCGAAGGGTATTTTGATAAAGACGGTGATAAGCAAGGTAAGTTCACTTATTACTATGCATCGGGAAAGATCAATTCTGAAATTAATTATAAAGATGGGGTAGAAGATGGCCCGTCAGTATACTACTATAATAATGGACAAAAAAAGCTTGAACGCAACTACAGCAATGGCCAGGAAGATGGTTATACCAAAGAATATTTTCATGATGGAAAACTGAGTTACGAGGGCTGGGTTATAAATGGAGAAAAGCAACAGCACCTGGTTTATTATAATGAGTTCGGCGACCTGAAGCAAAAAGTGTTTTATAAAGATGATGATCTCGATGGCTATACGGAGTTTTTAGAACCAGGGAATATTAAAAGTTATGATTATCATTATACAAACGGATGGATAGACCAAACAATACAGTATGATACCACTGGCAGAATAATCAGCGATAACAAGCTGGAAAGAGGTTCCGGCCCTGTAGTTTATCACCATGAAAATGGTAAAATACTGGGAACAGGTGCGTTTAAAAATTATATGCTTACCGGCCCTTATATGATTTATTTTTTCGATGGAACGGTAAAAGCTTCCTCTTTCTATAAGAAAGATGAAAGAGACAGTACATTTAAAGAGTATTATTATGGAGGTGTGTTGAAGGCCGAAGGAACCTTTAAGGATGGGAACAGAACGGGCATTTGGAAAGAATATTACGACAATGGCAAGATGAGGTCAGAGAGTAATTATAAGAACGGAAACTTTGAGGGCCCGGAAACAACCTATAATGAAGACGGAACGAAAGATAAACAGCTGAATCATAAAAATGGAGAGTTGGATGGTGAGTATAAAATGTTTGGCGAAAACAACCAGCTGGCACTGGTGTTATATTATAAAGAGGGTGCCTTAACTGGCTACAGTTATGAAGACAAGACAGGAAAACTGGTGCCACAGGTTCCATTAAAAGGAGGAAGCGGTAAAGTAACGTCCTATTATAAAAATGGTACGCAGAGCGCAGAGATTCATTTTTTTGACCATGTGGTACAAGGTACCAGGAAAATCTTTTTTTCTAATGGCAGGCTTTATATAGATGGAGTAAGGGAGATAGGATATGATAACGGGGTGAAAAAGATATATTATCCTTCCGGCACATTAATGAAAGAAGAGAACCTGGTTACAGGTGATTATCATGGCTCCCGCAAAACATATCACCCCAACGGGAAAACAGAGAAAGAGGAGAATTTTTATAACGATGAATTGCACGGCACCTGCAGGTATTACGATGCGCTGGGCAAACTGAAGCAGACAAGAAAATATTTTCACGGCACCCTTTTAAGTGTCCAATAGTAAATCTATGTGTAAAGCAATCCTTTTTTTCCTGGCAGCAATTGCATTCATGAGCAGCGCTTCACTTGCACAAACACCAGATGAAATAAGAAAACAGTTTCCCAATGAAGAACTGGTGTATTACAATTACAGCCACGAACTAAAATTGTCTGTTAAAAATGATGTACCCGTTGCCGAAAGCAGGTTTGAGAAAGACCTGCTGATATTGAGTGAAAAAAATGCAGCCTTATATAATCGCCAGGCAGTTTATCACAGCACTTACAACGAACTCACCTCGCTGGAAGCGTACACCAGGGTGCCCGATGGCAACCAGTATAAAAAAGTAAAAGTAAATGGGCAAAAAACAACCAACAGTCCATCTAACAGCGTTTTTTATGATGATATAAAGGAAACCAGTTTTGATTTCCTGTCGCTTACCCGTGACGCTGTTGGCCATGTGGAGTACACACAGTTTCACAAAGATGCCCATTTGCTTACACCATTTTACCTGCCTGGTGGTATACCGATTGTTGAGGCAGTATTTTCATTGGTGGTGCCCAATGATATTAGTATAAAGTATGTAGTAAAAAATGATCCTGGAGGTATCCTGCAGTTTTCAGAGGAAAAAAAGAGAAAGGAAACCATTTACCGCTGGTCAGTAAAGAATTTAAAAAGCCCTGATCATTACGGTGACGCTCCCTCCGGTCGTTATTTTGAACCGCATGTAATTGTGTATGTAACATCCTTTGAAAACAAAGAGGGCAGGCAAAACTTCCTGAGCACACTCGACGATCTTTATAAATGGAATATTTCTTTTACCAAAGAACTGAACAAAACTGCTGATGATAATTTAAAAAAAATCGTGGATTCACTTATTGTTGGCAAAACAACTGAAAAAGAAAAGGCAAAAACTATCTACCGCTGGGTACAGCACAATATCAAATACGTTGCTTTTGAAGATGGCCTCGAAGGTTTCAGACCAAGACAGGCGGCCGATGTATGCAGCAAACGGTATGGAGACTGTAAAGATATGAGCAGCATTATTACACAGATGCTGCGGATGGCAAATATTAAAGCCTACTATACCTGGATAGGTACAAGATCACTTCCCTATGATTATTCTGACCTGCCCCTGCCATTGGTGGATAACCACATGATATCCGTTGCAGCTATTGATGGCCGTTGGTATTTTCTTGACGGAACCAACCCCTACTCGAAACTGGAACTACCCCCGTACTCTATTCAGGACAAAGAAGCACTGATTGCTCTGAACGATAAAGAATATAAAGTTTTAAAAGTTCCAGTAGCCGAAGCGGACGATAACCTGATCGTTGACAGTACTTTCATCAGCATAACCGAAACAGGTGTAAAAGGTGTGGAGAAGGTGGATTACCATGGTTATTTTGGCGAAGGAGTATACAATGCATTAATGTACCGCGATGATAAGGAGACGAAAATATATGTGAATGCAAAAATGGGCAAGGCCAGTAATAAATTTATTCTTGGCAACTATACAATAAAAAAAACAGACCCGGATGAGAACATCATCAATATCACCGCCGATTTTGAAGTGCCTGGTTACAGCAAAAAAACGGGGAATGAATATTATATCAACCTCAATCTTGAAAAATTATTTGATATGCAGGTGATTGATACCACCAAAAGAAAAGTACCGGTAGAAAACGATTACAAATACAGCATAAAACAATATCATATTCTTGAGATTCCGGTTGGATACACGGTTAGTTATAAACCTGATAATTTCAGGTTCAGCAATGATTTTGTTGACTTAAGTATTTCCTATGAAATAAAGAACGGAAAAATAACTGCAGTGCAGGAATTTAAAAATAAGAAGCTGATGCTGCAGCCGTCTGACTTTACAGAATGGAACAGGGCTGTAAAAGCTGCACAACCTCAATACAAAGAAACGGTAGTGCTTGAACGAAAATAAATAACCTTAAACATTTTGATACATGAAAAGAAAAAATATTCCTGTAGTTGCTGTTTGTATTTTGTTGAGCAGCATTTGCCACGGTCAGTCCACCGCATGGGAAGCCAAACCCGTAATACACAATGCCCCTGCAGAATTTTCAAAAGAAAGCGCTGTGATACTGCTGGATGAAAGAGTGCATGAATATAAGACCAACGATAAAAAAGAATTGTACATCCAGGTAAACAGTCACCGCCTGGTAAAAGTAATGGATGATAAAGGGGTAGAGATGTTCAACAGGGTTTATATCCCTTACGGAATAAATACAGAAGTATTTGACCTCAAGGCAAGGACCATTCAGCCTGATGGTAAAGTGGTTGACCTGCCTTCTGAAAAGATACTCGATGTGGAAGAAGAGGGTAAACGCTACAAGAAATTTGCGCTGGAAGGAGTGGAGAAAAACAGCGAAATAGAGTATTCGTATAAATTGGTAAAAGCTGCCAATTTTTTTGGCCTCGAAATATTTCAATACAGCAGCGTGCCGTTTCATAAAGTATCCTTTGAATTATTTGCTCCGGAGCATTTATTATTTTCAGTCAAAGGTTCCAGCGGATTTACAGTGGATAAAGACGTTGTAGAAAATGCGAAAAGAGTAATACGGGTAAAAGGCGGCAACCTGCCCGGGCTGGAAGAAGAAAAATACGGAGAAGCCGGCCCTTACGCAGCTAACATCCAGTATAAACTTTCCTATAATCTTTCCCGTGATAAGGATGTAAGGCTTTTTACATGGAACGAACTTGCCAAAAGAATATATTCCAACTACACCACTTTTACGGAAAAAGAATTAAAAGCTGCCGGTGATTTTATAAAGAAAGCAGGTATAAGTCAATCAGCCAGTGAAGAAAAAAAAATCATTGCTTTGGAGGATTATATAAAACAAAATATCAACTCCGATAAAGATGCCTCAGGTGAAGACGCTGATAAAATAGAAAAGTTAGTAAAAACCAAAGTTGCCAGCGAAACGGGTATCATCAGTTTGTTCCTTGCCTGTTTTGAAAAACTGGGCATCAATTACCAGCTGGTATATCCTGGTAAAAGGGATGAATTGCCGTTGGAAGAAGAGTTTGAAAACTACCGCCTCACAGAAGACTTTATCTTTTACTTTCCAGGTACCGGCAACTTTGTAGCCCCCGTTGCAAGTGCTATGCGTTATCCGTTTATTCCACCCTATTGGGCAGGCACCAAAGGGCTGTTCTTAAAAGGCACCACTATTGGAACATTAAAAACTGCGATTGCTTCCTTCGACAGCATTCCCATGATGGCCTATGAAAAAAATGGCACCAATATGGAAGTGAGCCTTAAAATGAACAGTGGCATGGACCAGGTTTTACTGCATAGCAAACAAATTTTAATGGGCTATAGTGCTATGCCTTACAGACCTGCTTTTAACCTGTTGCCAAAAGACAAGCTGGAGGATTTTACCAAAGATGTGGTAAAGTCAATTTCAAAGAGCGATAACATCACTAATATAAAAACAGAGAACACCGGATATATTGAAAGTAATACCGGTAAGCCCCTGATTATTGAAGCAGACATTGAAAGTCCCGAACTGATTGAGAAAGCCGGCAACAGGTACCTGCTTAAGATTGGAGATGTGATAGGGCCACAGGAAGAAATGTACCAGGAGAAACCAAGAAAACTACCTGTGATCATTCAGTACCCTCATATGCTCGACAGGGAAATTACTTTTACCATACCGGATGGTTATGAGATCAAAAACCTGTCAGACATCAATATCACGGTAACAGACGGGCCGCAAACCATGGGTTTTATTTCTTCTTACACCCTCAACGGAAATGAACTGAAGATACTGGTACATGAATTTTATAAGGTCACATCCTACCCACATTCTATGTTTGAAGAATTCAGAAAAGTGATCAACGCCAGTGCAGATTTTAATAAAGTAGTATTGATACTGGTTAAAAAATAATTTTGCACAAGTCTGTCATTATATTTTGCACATTATGCATGCTGATTTTTTTTTCAAAAGCGCAGACTTCCCAGGAAGATTCCCTCTTCCTGGCTTCTAAAGGCACATGGAAATACCCTGTATTAAAATGCAGTATTCAAAAAGAA
>JAKQJG010000084.1 GCA_029561305.1 Bacteroidota bacterium
CAAGGGAACTTTCTATGTTTCTACATTTTCACAAACACCGAATAAAACCTTTATCTATTCAACAAAAGACATTGAGAAAGGACCCTGGAAAAGAATTGACTTCTCCCCTTCTCACCATGATCATACCATCTTCTTTGATGACGATGGAAAAGTGTACATGATCACCGGCGCAGGGAATCTTACAATATTTGAACTAAAAGATGACCTCTCTGATGTGAAACCAGGAACAGAAAGAATATTAATTGAAAATGCCAGTGCACCAGCAGGTGACAATATTATGCTCAAAGCAGAAGGCTCGCAGCTTTTTAAAGTTAATGGCAAATACTACCTGTTCAATATTGTGTGGCCACGTGGAGGAATGAGAACGGTATTGGTACACCGTGCCGATAAAATCACTGGCCCATGGGAAGGCAGGATTGCCCTGCAGGATAAGGGTGTGGCGCAAGGTGGCTTGATCGACATGCCCGATGGTAGCTGGTACGCCTACCTTTTTCGTGATAACGGTGCTGTGGGCAGAATTCCCTATTTCGTTCCGGTAAAGTGGGAAGACGCCTGGCCGGTACTGGGTGAAGATGGCAAGGCACCTGGAAGCCTTAAACTTCCGGCTAATAAGAGGCTCATTACCGGCATTGTACATTCTGATGAATTTAACCGGGATAAAAGCGAACCTGCATTACCGTTGGTCTGGCAATGGAATCACAATCCCGATAACAGTATATGGTCGGTAACTGAGCGAAAAGGTTTCCTGCGTTTAAAAACAGGAGGTATTGATACTTCCTTTTTAGTGGCCCGGAATTCTTTAACCCAAAGAACCATTGGCCCCGTTTGCACTGGTATTATATCACTTGATGTTTCCAATATGAAAGACGGCGATTTTGCAGGATTGGCACTGCTGCAAAAAAACTACGGGCTGGCAGGAGTAAAATTAAATGGCAAGAACAAATCAATTATTATGATCAATGCAGGTACCGGCATAGCGGAGGAAGTGGCCACCATACCGTTGCATCAAACCACAGTATTCTTTAAAGCCGAATGCAATTTTATTGATAAAAAAGATACCGCTGATTTCTACTATAGCCTGGATGGCAGCAACTGGAAAACAATTGGTACGCCATTGAAAATGAGTTATACCCTTCCGCATTTTATGGGCTATCGTTTTACATTATTTAATTACGCTACTAAAAATACCGGCGGCTATGCTGATTTTGATTATTTCAGACTCACTGATACAATTACCGGTTCAAAATAAAACAGATCTCATCATTTATGAAAAAATTGCTTTTACTCATACTGATCGTTGGCTTTACTAAATGCGGTGTTGCCCAATCTTCAGTCAATACCATCAGCAGCCCCAACAAAAAGATTGTTGTTACCTGCAACATTTCAAAAGCAGTTTACAGTATTTCTTACAAAGGTGTGATCGTTTTACAGCATTCCAGGCTGGGAGTAATAAGAGAAGACGAAGACTTTTCCCAAAATTTACAGTTGATAAAAATTTCAGCACCGGCGCTGGTGAAAGACAATTACAGTATGCTGAATGCAAAAAAGAAAAACATTTCTTACAGTGCCTTTCAAAGAATACTTGAGACCAAAACAGTGGCCGGCAAAAAAATGAACATCATCTTCAGGGTATCTGATGATGGAGTAGCTTTTCAATATGAATTTCCGGAGCGATCAACCGAAATAAAAAAAATTACGGCGGAATCCACCAGTTTTCATTTTAATGAAGGAACCAGGGCCTGGCTACAACCCAAGACCGAAGCACAAACGGGTTTTGAACATACCAACCCTTCGTATGAAGCTCATTACAAAATGGATATTGCAACCGGCACGCCATCTCCCGGACCTAACGGTTGGGTTTACCCTGCCTTGTTCAAATACAAGGATGCCTGGATGCTGATCACCGAAGCTGCATTGGGAAGAACTTACTGTGGTACTGCATTGCAGCAACAGTCACCTGGCAATGAATACAGCATTAATTTCCCTCAAAGCCCGGAAGTGTTTACGAATGGCAACGCCACGTTAAATCCTGAGTCTGTATTACCATGGAGAACGCCCTGGAGAATTATTGTGATTGGCAGCATGAAGACGATCACAGAATCCACCTTGGGTACTGACCTGGCATTCCCGGCAAAAAAAATGGGTACTGACTTTATAAAGCCTGGAAAAGCATCCTGGAGCTGGGTATTACAAAAAGATGACTCCACTGTTTATCGTGTTCAAAAGAAATTTATTGACTATGCGGCAGATATGAACTGGCAGTATTGTTTGATCGATGCGGTATGGGATAAAACAATTGGCTATGATTCTATCCAGTTGTTGGTGGATTATGCAAAACAAAAAAAAGTCGGCATTCTGTTATGGTATAATTCTGCCGGCAGCTGG
>JAKQJG010000085.1 GCA_029561305.1 Bacteroidota bacterium
CTGGCAACAACAAACCGCTATTGCCAATGGGGTAGTAAAAATCAATAAGGATACTCACTACCAAATGGATATGGCTTCTGCTATTCAGGAATATTGGGAAAAAGAAAAATATGCTATTGTCTGCCCTCCCGATGTTGACCCTGCTGTTTATATTCCAAATAAAAGCAAGTTTGACCCCCGTAAATGGCTGAGCAAAGGTGAAGAAAAAATGCAGCAGACCGTTATGGGTTTCTGCAAAATGTCCGGTAGCGCAGAAAATAGTATTTTGCTATAACTAAAGGAGAAAAATTATGACAAATGTAGCAATTAACGGTTTTGGACGCATTGGTCGTCTGGTCTTAAGAGTGATTTTAAATAGCCATCCCGAACTGAATGTTGTAGCGATAAACGATCTTACGGATGCTAAAACGCTGGCACATCTTTTTAAATATGACAGTGTACATAAGATTTTCCCCGGTAATGTTTCCAGCGAAGAGAATTATTTGGTAGTGAACGGAAAAAAGTTCAGGATTTTTGCAGAAAAAGACCCTGAAGTTCTCCCCTGGAAGGATTTGGGAGTGGAATTTGTAATTGAATCCACCGGTATCTTCACTTCCCGGGAAAAGGCCTCCAAACATCTGAAAGCAGGCGCTAAAAAGGTCATTTTAACAGCTCCGGCAAAAGATGAAGTGGATGCTACAATCGTGATGGGAGTAAATCATACTTCTTTAAAGACAGAACATACAATTGTTTCCAACGCTTCCTGCACTACAAACTGCCTGGCTCCTGTAGCTAAAGTTTTGCAGGATAAATTTGGCATCCTGAATGGCTTAATGACTACTATTCATAGCTATACTAATGATCAAAGAATTTTAGACCTGCCCCATAATGATTTGCGTAGAGCCAGAGCTGCCGCAATGAGTATGATTCCAACTTCCACTGGAGCCGCTAAAGCTATCGGTTTGGTTATTCCTGAACTGAAAGGTAAACTGGACGGAGTAGCAATCAGAGTTCCTACCCCGGATGGCTCTTTAGTTGATTTATGCGCCAACCTGGAAGTGGAAGTGACTAAAGAAGAAGTAAATATGGCAATGAAAGAAGCGGCGGAAACATATTTGAAGGGCTATTTAAT
>JAKQJG010000129.1 GCA_029561305.1 Bacteroidota bacterium
CAAAATGAAAAAACTGTTGTTGCTTTTTACTTTTTGTTTCACCTTTTTTGCCTCTTATGCACAAAGTGTCGGTATCGGCACTACCGCACCAAACAACAATGCCATGCTGGAAATAAGAAGTAATACCAAAGGCGTATTAATGCCCAGGTTAAGTACAGCTTCAAGAAATGCCATGACGAATGTGCAAAAAGGAATGATGGTTTATGACTCTACACTTTCCGGATTTTACTTTCACGATGGTGGTAAATGGCGCCCGTTCAGTGAGCGAAATACAGATAGTCTTATCTCATCGGGTTCTATTAATACGCCTGCAATCACGGCGAACATGTCCCGCATTAATTTAAATGCAACCACTTCCGCTGCAAGTGGAATTTTATACGATAACGGTGGGCCTTCTGCCAACTATACCAATGATGCCTATGACAGGTATGTTGTTGATCATACCAATAATGACAGCATTGTTGGCTACAAAGTAGTCATTGAACAAATGAATCTGGCAGCCGGTGATACTTTTGCGATATACGTGGCCGATGATGTAACAACTGCGAAGTTTTTAGCAGGCACTACCACGGGCACTTTTTATTTTGCAGCAACAAACGCACTGGTATTTTTATTTGCGTCTAATGCAACTGGTAACGCCCCTGGGTTTAGGGTGCGTTGGGGTGTGATAACCAGCAGCACCAGCTCTGTAACAGCACCACCCTTATACGGATGGCATTTCAATGAAAGAAAGGTAGCTGTAAGAGGTGGCATTAATGGTTTGAATAGTTTGGTCACAGACAGCCTTGGAAAATTGTCGTTCGCATATGGAAGCAATACAAAAGCTAAAGGTATCAATGCAATCGCTATGGGCAATATTGTATCCGCCCGGGGTAACTATTCATTGGCAATAGGACAGTTCGCCAATGCGGATTCTACCAATGCTATCGCACTTGGCTATAATGTAAAAGCCAACGCTGATCAAACGATGGCCCTGGGTTTTAGCAATACTGCTTCAGCAACGGGGGCAATAGCGATCGGCACTTCCTCAAAAGCAAGTGGGGAGTATTCCATGGCAATTGGTTACGACAATGAAGCAACCGGAAACTATGCAACAGCAAATGGTAAGGCAACCATTGCTTCGGGCAACTTATCCTTTTCTTCAGGATCGCAAACAACAGCTTCAGGAGAAAATTCCTTTACAGCGAATTCGTCCACTATTGCTTCAGGAAACAGCTCAACAGCAATGGGCCTTTTAACGATAGCCTCCGGTAGTAATGCCACTGCAATGGGTATCTCTACTACAGCCCAGGGAAGTGGCGCTGTAGCCATGGGTAACCAAACTCTTGCTAAATCTTATTCATCCCTGGCCATTGGAAGATTTAATGATGATTTTGGCGTAACGAGTGCTTTATGGAATGCCACGGACCCCCTTTTTATGATTGGCAATGGCACTTCCGCCGCAGCGCCTAATAATGCATTTGTAGTTTTAAAAAATGGCAATACCGGCATCGGAATTAACAATCCAAGAATAAAATTGCAAATTGGCGGCGGTACAGATGCAAGCCTGGCAGATAACTCAGGATTTTTAATGATAGGAGATGTCAATGGTGGAAACATCGTATTTGATGGTAATGAAATCATAGCACGTAATAACGGTGCCAATAGTACGCTGTTTTTACAGAATAGCGGGGGTGCTTTGGAAACAGGCGGCGCTGCTGCAAAACCCGGCGGAGGCAGTTGGACAGCTACCAGCGATGCAAGGCTGAAGCAAAACGTACTTCCATACAAAGATGGCCTGCAACAACTGCTGAAAATTAATCCGGTGGTTTATCAATACAATCAATTGAGTGGATACGATACAGAAAAGAAATATATAGGAGTGCTGGCACAGCAAGTAAAAGAAGTAGCGCCATATATGGTAGGTACTTTTTTAAAAGATGAAACGGAATACTATAGTGTTGATAATACTGCTATGACGTATATGCTGATCAATGCAGTAAAAGAGCAGCAGCAACAAATAGAAGTTTTAACAAACACAGTGAACAGTTTATTAAAAAATCAGCAATGATCTTTTTTTATATTTTTATCATTGGCATTCCATTACTGCTGACGTTGTTTTGCATTAATAAAATAAGGAACGTAAAGGCTATTAAAAAGCACGGAATACAAACGAATGCAATAGTCACTCATATCAGGCTGATTAAGTACAGCAAGGGTTCGTCAGATAGTGTAACGCTGGCGTATGCAGATAAGGCCGGCATATGGCATACAGCAAAAGCCACCACTACACCCGGGCATTATAAAGTTGGTAATACGATATCTTTAAAATACCAGCAGGACAAGCCATCCCGGTATATACTTAACGGAATGCTGCAGGGCCAATGGTTTTTGTTTATCTTCTCTGTTCTTTTGCTTGCCTTTGCCATATTTGCATCTTATAAGGTGAATGAAATGGTGATGCCTGGCAAATGAGGCATTGTTTACTTGTGAGTTTTTAAAACTTCCTAACGTTAATACACATCCGGATCCGGTTCGGTATATCCTGCATTTCACCCCTTTTCGCTATTGCAACACCACCGGCTTTTGTCCACCTTTGATATGTAATTTAAACTACAGTCAAATGAAAAAGCTGTTCAACATCATCACTTGTACATTTTTGATCTCCGGCGCATTCGCTCAAAGCGTGGGTATTGGTACCAGCACGCCTAATGTAAATGCCCTGCTGGATATCAGCAGCAGCACAAAGGGTTTGCTGATACCAAGAATGAACCAGGCACAGCGGGATGCGATGGTGAACCCGCCTTCAGGAATGCTGTTGTATATGAATGGCACCAATGATGTACTGAATAATCCCATTGGCTTTTATTGCCGCACCAGTGGAGCCTGGGTTCACATTTTAAGCAATGCAGACATTGATAAAACCTGGGAAAAGATCACCGATGGTCAATACAGCCTCTCTTCAAAAGTGGGTATTGGTATAGAAGCACCTTTAGCACCTTTGCATATACGGCAGGCAGGAGCTTCACCAACGATGAGAATTGACGGGGGAAGTCCCAGCATTTATTTTAGTGTGGGAAACGAGCAGGATGGATATAGCAACACAGGGCGTATCTATGGCCGGGGGAACGACCTGGTGATTGGTGGCGCTTTGGGGAGCAGCGAAAAAAGAATTGTATTCCAGTTGAGCGGTGCAGACAAAGTCTTGTTTGAACCGGATGGCACATTTAAGACAAAAGCCGAAATAAGGCTAACTGACGATGCCTTTGTAGAAAAGGGTTTTATGCAATTGAGTGGTAATGATGTGCGCATTGGAACAGTAAGCGCCAACAACACAGGTAATTTTGTGATCCGTACTAACGGTAACGATGCAGTGCAGGTAAACCCCTCCGGTGATTTGATTCCGGCAGGCACCCTTCAATTTAAAGAAGGCACACTTGAAAAAAGCTTTGTTCAGCGCAGCGGCAACAACCTCCGGCTGGGTACCAATATTGGCAATGTGGATGGCGATGTGATTGTTCGTATGAATGGTAATGACCGTTTTAAATTTGAGCCATCCGGCAGAATGACGATCTCCGGAGATGTAAACCCAACGCTGTATTTTTCGGCTGGGGGCGTAAACAAAGCTTATATGCAGGTGCAGGGAAATGATTTGCAGATCAGGGCTATCAATAACAAAGTGGAACTGGGTGATTTTGTAACCGTGGATGACGCATTAAACAGGGTGGGTATCAGTACCACTACTCCTGATCAGAAACTGCATGTGCAGGGCGGATCGGCTAAAATTAGTACGGGAAAAGTGTATAACAACAGTGATGAAAACCTGATGCCCCTGGGTTATGCTGTATTTGCAAGCAATGGTACAAAAGTGAGTGGCACGGCTAACCTGTCCGGTGGATGGATTGGTACTGATTTTTATCTTTCTTGTGCCAATGAGGATATTAATAGCACCGCTGTGTTTATTACCTGCCGCAATGCAAGGTTGTTTCCTTCTTATGTTAATGAAACACTCGGAAGGGTACGTATTAATTTTTACGATGAAGATACAGATACTTTCCAGGCGGGCTTTTCGGTTGTAGTGTACAAAACCAATTGATCCATTAGCCTGACCATTTGCAATTGCTCACAAATATCCTGGCCAGGTATATATGTAAGAGTTGTTATTCGTTACTGAATAAGGAGATTGCTGCCGGGTGCATTTGTAAATGCTGTCACCATAAAATCGTATATCCGGGATCGTTGGTATGGAGCCTCTATACCACGGCAATAGATTAGTGTTTACAGTCTTTTCAGTACAAATAAAGTTTGCCACTTTTTTTATTAGTTTGCCTCGTTGTATTTCTCACCCCATTTCGCTATTGTTTCCACAAGATCATTTTTTCATCTTTGAGTTGTAATTAAAACTGCACCAAAATGAAAAAGCTTTTCTCACTTTTCACCTGTACATTTCTCATTGTTATTGGCTACACACAAAATGTGGGTATTGGTACCAGCACGCCCAATGCTTCTGCCCAACTGGATGTTACCAGCACCAGTAAAGGTTTACTGGTACCACGAATGACAACGGCACAGCGTACTGCCATTGCATCTCCGGCAAACGGCCTGATGGTATATGATACCAACCTCAATGCCTTTTATTTTTACAATGGCAGCACATGGGCTGCTGTTAACAATAGTGGGGGTGGCAGCGATAATTGGGCAACCAGCGGAAATAACATTTATAACAGCAATACCGGTAATGTTGGTATTGGCTCTGCCACCGGCATTAAAGAAAAACTATCGGTAAAGGGTAACCTGTTTGTAACACATACCAATGGCAACGACCTGGTAAACGGGGGAAATAAGGCAGTGCTGAATTTACACGGTGCCAATACCGGCAGCGGGGTCATCAACTTTTTGAAACCGGATACTTCTGTTGCAGCTACTATTTATTATGGAAATATTCTCAGCCAGTTTGTTTTACAGAATGGTGGCAATAGTAACCAGTTATTTCTCCGCAGCAATGGTAATGTGGGTATCAACACCGGCTCGCCTTCACAAAAACTGGATGTGGATGGAAATATCCGCAGCCGCGATGACCTGGTAGTTGACAGCAATGTAACAATAAAAGGCAAAGCAGAAGTTACGGGCCGTATAGAGGCAGGTGGTGTTATTGAAACTACCGGCGGATTAAGTGCCATACAGGGAGCCGGCTTGTATGTAACGGGTACATCGCTGATGGAAGGGAACGTTACCGCCAGCAGTAATTTCACCAGCTATGGTACAGGAAGCTTTGGTGGAAATATAAATAGCAATACCAGTATGTCTATTACGGATGCTGCCGCCATTCTTTCTTTGAAAAGCAATGCCAGCACCGAAAAAGGCTTTGTGCAGTTAAGTGGTGATGATCTGAGAGTAGGCACTTTTTCAAGCAATACTTTGGGCAAATTCCAGGTACGCACCGGCGGAGCAGACAATTTAACAGTTGCCAGTAATGGCAATGTGGGCATTGGTACAGAAGCGCCACAATCTAAACTGCACGTAACCGGGCGTGGCCTGTTTCGTGGCACGGGTGAAGTGGTGGCCATTGATGGTACTTCCAATCCCAATATCGGGTTCTATTACAATACCGTTTTCCGCTCTTTCATTTCACAAACACCCACCAACCTGGTAATTGGTGTAAACGGTGCCGGCCTTCAACTGGATGCCACACAGATTGCCATTGGCGCAGTAGTACCTGCCGCCTCCGGCTACAGACTAACGGTAGCAGGTAAGGTAATTTGCGAAGAACTGAAAGTACAGTTACAAGGTGCCTGGCCCGATTATGTTTTTCAGAAAAAATATAACCTGATGCCGATGAGTGAGCTCAGGGATTTTATCAATACCAATAATCATTTGCCCAATATTCCAGCGGCTGCCGCAATGGAAAAAGAAGGAATGGAAGTAGGTGAAATGCAGCGTAAGATGATGGAGAAGATAGAAGAGTTAACCCTGTATGTGCTGGAGCTGGAAGAAAAGGTAAATGCACTGTCAAAAAAATAGATCCCTCAACCTTGCTATCATACCAATAAGTTAAACGATGAAAAAAATAATTCTCTTGCTGCTCCTTTTTGCTGGAAGCTATGCAGCCAATGCACAAAGAGATTGTACAAAAAAAATGAGAAAGCTGGCCGGCAAAATGGACACGACACTACTGCATCAGAGACCAGCAGGAATTACTGGCGGCGCTCCTTATATGCTGAAATTGTTTGTAGTGATTTTTGCCAATAGCGACGGCACGGATGTGGCTGCTTCGCAGGCAGATGTACGCAGGCAGATCGCCAACATGGCTAATTTTTACGCTCCACACAATATTTGTTTTGCGTTAGGCGCCATTCAGCAGGTAAACAATACAACCCTCAATGGTATGGATGCCGATGATGAAGAGTCGTTGCTGGATCCTTACGTAAGAACGGGCTATATCACCATCTTTGTACACAATTCACTTTTTGATGATGAAGGCAGCCTTAACGGTAGTGCATACGGTATACCCAACTATTACCTTTCGATTGTTGGTAGTGCGGTGGCAGATACAAACAATATCAGCACCCTGGCGCATGAAATGGGGCATTGTTTTGGATTATATCATACGTTTGAAGACGCATTTGGCGAAGAAAGTGTAGCCCGCACTGGAGGTTGCAGTGACTGTGAAGATGATGGAGACTATCTATGTGATACCGAGGCAGACCGGGATCCCATATCTGAATCTTTTATAAGCAACAACTGTACTTATACAGGTGCAAGAACTGATGACTGCGGCAGGATATTGTTAATGGAAATTCAGAATATTATGACCTATGGCAGACGTCCCTGCCGCAACCACTTTAGCAGCGGCCAGGGCAGCAGGGCCCGGGGTTATATTGTATCCGATGCTGAACTTACTGATGCAACCGCCGGGGACAATGTGAACATCTTCCTCTCGTTTACTTACAATGATGATTATAAGATCTATCTCGCCAAAAACACCGTCACTTTTCAAGCCAGCAACTATATCGCTACCGGCTCTGCCAAAGTAAGTGCCAGTGCTAATGCCATTGTAGTAAAAGCGGGCACACAATTCCGGCCAACAGTAAACAGCGGGTATACGGTACTGAGAGTAAATCCATATTGCCAGTGAGCGGAAATAGTTACTATTTAACAGGATTGTAAATTTTGTGTATATTGAAATGGCAATTGTCATGCTATTGATGATAGTTGTTTAATAATTCAATGTTTCGATCATAATCACATATGAAAAGCATCTTCTTCTTTTTTACACTATGCCTGCCTGCTTTTTTGCCGGCACAACAAACCATAAAGTTTCAGGGAACACATGCTCCTGATAGTGCTGTAATAAAACTAATTGATGATTATTCAAGATCATTTGAAGACAACGCAACTGTAGCAGACCGGGATGCCAAACGACGGCAACTGGTATCGCCGGCTTATTTTTATCATGGCATGGATGGAGCGCCGATTGGATTAGAAGGCCTCACCAAACGCCAGACAAAAAATCAGTTTAAATTAATGGCCGATTCTGTATATGATAAAGTGCTGTATCAATATGAAAACACCGCCATTCTTATTTTTAAAGAATGGCAACACCTGTTCGATAAAGGAGTAGAAAAGAAAGCGACCAACTCTGTACTGGTTGTGATGAGTAAAGAAAATGGCGTATGGAAAGTGGTAGCCGATATCATTGGACAAAAACCTAAAGAAACAGCGGCTATTGAAATTGTTCCGTCCCCGCCAAAAAATTAAATGGTACTTTTTATCCGGCACATACAATAGAAGACTGCTTTATTCTTTTCCACCACAAACCTTTGCACTTTTAATTATCATACGCAATGTTTACATTTGGTTATACCAGCTAAACGATTGCTTATGTCTATTCAAAAGCCAACACTTTCCTTTTGGCAGATCATTAATATGAATGTAGGCTTCTTTGGCATTCAGTATAGTTTCGCCCTGCAGCAAAATGCAGTGAATCCTATTTATAAATTTTTGGGAGCAGAAAATGGGGATCTGCCGATGCTGCAGATTGCAGGTCCGGTTACAGGTTTACTAATACAACCCATCATTGGTGCCATGAGTGATAAAACCTGGCATCCAAGATGGGGAAGAAGAAAACCTTATTTTCTTGTTGGGGCTTTGTTTTGCAGTATCTGTCTTTTCCTGTTTCCTTTTAGTTCTAAACTATGGATGGCGGTTGGCCTTTTATGGATTTTAGATGCGGCTAATAATACCGCCATGGAACCTTACAGGGCTTTTGTGGCAGATAAACTTTCTCCCAAGCAGCAACCTACCGGCTTTCTGGCGCAGAGTTTTTTTACAGGCTTTGGACAAACACTCGGCACCTTATCACTTTTTCTTTTCCAGCTCATTCCATTTTTAAAGAAAGAAAATGAAAACCTTATTCCGTATTGGGTGTATGCGTCTTTTTTCTTTGGTGCTTTTTGCAGTATTGCCAGTGTATTGTGGAGTAACAAAACAACACCTGAAATTCCACCTACCGCAGAAGAGCTGGCAGAATTGAAAAGTAAAAAAATAAATATCCTTACACCTTTTATTGAAATAGGTCATGCTATAAAAGAAATGCCTGCCAATATGTGGCGCTTGTTTGTGGTGTATCTTTTTCAATGGTTTGCATTGAAGTGTTATTGGGACTATAAAGACCTTACCATTGCCAAAACTATTTTCGGCACCACAGACAGTTCTGTTGCCAATAAAACTTACCAGGAAGCAGTTGGCTGGGGTGGTCTTATCAGTGGCTGGACAAATATTGTCACCTTTTTATCAGCATTTGCATTGGTGTGGTTTGCAAGAAAATATGGCGCTAAAATGGTGCATTGTATTTGTCTTGTACTGGCAGCGATGGCATTGTTTATTTTCCCTCATATTTCCGATAAGTACCTTGTTTTTATTCCACTGATCGGTTTTGGTATTGCCTGGGCAAGTATGATGGGGGTACCTTACCTGTTAATTGTAAACGACATACCTAAAAGCAGGTATGGTGTTTATATGGGTATCATTAATATGATGATCGTAATACCGATGCTGATCTATTCATTGGTATTTGGTAAAATATTTAATGGCGTTTTAGGTAAGGAACCTATCAATGCCATTTATTTCGGCGCTGCTTTTTTATTGATAGCAGCAATTGCAACACTATTTATCAAAAGCAGTAAGATCAATAGTGATGTACAGGTGCAAATGGGTGGCGGGCATTAACCCCAACCCCTAAAGAGGCTTTAAGGTAAGAGCCGGAAAATTTGAGATGTAATTATTAAATGAAGTGTGTATGTTATTGCTGATTAAAGAACAAGCGAAAATATGGAAGATAAAATGTTTGGTTATGGTATAAAGCACCGTGTGAACGGGTAGTAGTGGTAAAGAAATTACGATGAAAAAAACATTATACAGCACAGCCTTTTTGTTTGCCGCTTCATTGCTGGGCACATCCTGCAATTCATCCGGCACAAAAGCAACCACAACAATTTCAAAAGACTCCTCCAATAAAAAGTGGTGGAAAGAAGCTGTAGTGTACCAGATCTATCCAAGAAGTTTTAAAGACAGCGATGGGGATGGGATCGGTGATTTGAAAGGCATCATCTCCAAACTGGATTATATAAAAAGCCTGGGTGTGGATGCGGTTTGGCTGAATCCAATATATAGTTCTCCCAATGATGATAATGGGTATGATGTGAGCGATTATCAAAACATCATGGAGGATTTTGGAACCATGGAAGATTTTGATGCTTTGTTAAAAGGCATGCATGAAAGAAATATCAAACTGGTGATGGACATCGTGGTAAACCACAGCAGCGACGAACATGAATGGTTTAAGCAAAGCCGCAGTTCCAAAACAAATCCCTACCGCAACTATTATCACTGGTGGGATGCAGAGCGGGGGAAACCAAACTACCGGTACAGCTTATTCGATGTGAACCATGATGCCTGGAAATATGATTCAGCAAGCAACGCTTACTATCTTCATTACTTCTCACAAAAACAACCAGATCTCAATTGGGAAAACCCAAAACTACGCCAGGAAATATACAGCATGATGCGTTTTTGGGCAGATAAGGGCGTGGATGGTTTCAGGCTGGATGCATTTGGTTTTGCAGCAAAGGATACCAGTTTCCCGGCTTTTCCAAAAGGCTTTGAGAAAAACTTTATGCAGTATTATGCAATGGGTCCGCACCTGCATGATTATTTAAAAGAAATGAACCAGGAAGTGTTTAGCAAATACAATGTAATGACGGTGGCAGAAGGAACCGGCAATACAATGGAAGATGCACATGGTATGGTGGATGAAGACCGCAAAGAACTGAACATGGCTTATCCTTTTGAATGGGTGGATATTGCCAGGCCGGAAGGGTACAGCATCCTGCATTTAAAACAGGTATTTACTAAATGGGATAGTGCTTTTGCAGATAAAGGATGGATGGCAGTTTTTTTAGCCAATCATGACCAGGCAAGGATGGTAAGCCGTTTTGGAAATGACAAACCTGCCTTCAGGGAGCTTTCTTCAAAAATGCTGAATACGTTTATTTTAAGCATGCGGGGTACACCTTATTGTTACCTGGGCGATGAACTGGGTATGAGCAATGCTTACTTTTCTGCAATAGAAGATTACAATGATGTAGCTACATTGAATGAATACGAACACCAAAAGCAAACAGGCGGCGACCTAAAGAAATTTATGCAGCATGTGGCATTCACTTCAAGAGATAATGGCCGTACGCCTTTTCAATGGGACAGCGCTGTCCATGCAGGTTTTACCACCGGCAAGCCCTGGTTAAAAACCAATCCAAATTATACAATGATCAATGCAGCAGCCCAGGAGAAAGAGGCCAACAGTTGTTTGAATTATTTTAGAAAGATGGTGAAGTTGAGAAAAGATAATCCTGCATTGGTATATGGAAAATATACCTTGCTTGATAAAGATAATCCTGCGGTGTATGCTTATACAAGGGAACACGAGGGAAGGAAGTTTTTAGTGTTGCTGAACTTTACTGCGAAAGATGCAAACGTAAAAACCGGCGTTGATATCAGTAAAGGAAAAGTGCTGATCAATAATTATGGAGCAACAGTAGTAAGCGAAATATTAAAACCTTACGAGGCAGTGGTGATTGAATTATAAAAGATATTGCCAAACCCCGTCAGCGCTTTAAGCCCTGGCGGCCGTTGGGCATGCAGTTAAATTTATTTTATGAATAAGAAATTAGTGCTTTGGTCAATAACGGTTGCGTTGGGCGGCTTGTTATTTGGAATGGATGTCGCCAATATTTCCGGTGCTGAACAGCGCATACAAAAACTCTGGAACCTCAGTGACTGGATGCATGGCACTGCCATTGCAATGGCATTGTATGGTACCATCATCGGCGCTGCGGGTGGTGGTGTGCCGGCCAATAAATTTGGCAGAAAGAAAACGCTGATTCTTATTGGCATCATATTCCTGGTCTCTGCTATCGGCAGCGCTTTGGCAAACGATGTATATACATTTATGGCTTTTCGTTTCCTTGGGGGATTGAGTATCGGGGCGTCTTCTGTAGTGGCACCTGTTTATATTTCTGAAATCGCACCACCGCAACACAGGGGCAAGATGGGCATCGCCTTCCAGATAAATGTAGTGAGTGGAATTTTGCTGGCCTACCTCGTCAATTATTTATTGCAGGGGGTAGGGGGAGAAAATGACTGGCGGTATATGCTGGGCCTGATCGCTATTCCTTCATTGATCTTTTCTGTGATGATGTTCTTTACACCAGAAAGTCCCAGGTGGCTTATCCTTAACCGTGGTGATGAAACAGGTGCAAGGAAGATATTTGACATGAGTGGCGCCAATGCAGACGAGATCATTCATGAAATTAAAAATTCGAAGCAGCCAAAAAAAGAATCCTTGTTTTCAGGAAAATTTTCAAAGCCATTGATGCTGGCTTTTTTACTGGCTTTATTTAATCAATTGTCCGGGATCAACGCAATCATTTATTTTGCACCGCGGGTGTTTGAAATGGCCGGGCTGGGAAAGGATGCTGCATTTTTATCAAGTACCGGCATTGGCATCGTTAATTTTCTATTTACGGTTTTAGGCTGGTATTTGATTGACCGCAGCGGAAGAAAAACACTCATGTACATTGGTTCCATTGGCTATATCATTTCGCTTACCTTGATGTCACTGGCATTTGCTGGATATATAAATGGAGGCATTACTATTTTTGTTTTTATGTTTATTGCTGCGCATGCCATTGGGCAAGGTTCTGTTATCTGGGTTTTTCTTTCAGAGATCTTCCCTAATTCAGTAAGAGCTTCCGGTACATCGTTCGGGTGTTTAACACATTGGGTTTTCGCAGCACTGATCTCACAAACTTTTACATTTTTTGCCAATAATATCGGTGGCAGTTACATATTCGGCTTCTTTGCGCTCATGATGGTTTTGCAATTATTATTCGTGTGGAAGATGATGCCGGAAACAAAGGGTATTGCGTTAGAAGATATGGATAAGGCAACAATGGTATTGCATTGAAGGCCTCCCCATCCCGATAGTAATCGGGACCAAAGGAGGGGCTTCAGACCCGTAAATATTGAAATGCTTGCTAAGGTGCAAAGAGTGGCCTGCAATGATGAGTAAAGTACAAATGAAAGATATGGAAGATAAAATGTTTAATGAAGACCTGCAGAACCGCTCCCTTCCTTTTGGGAAGGGAGAAGGAGGGTTAGGCCGCATATTATGCATCGGTGAAGCACTCATCGATATGATCTGCACCGACAAAGGCACTGCTTTAAGCGATGGCGAAAACTTTTTAAAAAAACCCGGTGGCGCTCCTACCAATGTTGCGGCAGCAATAGCAGCATTGGGTGGCAAGGTAGAACTGTCTGCCAAAGTAGGGGTGGATCCTTTTGGCAAACACCTGGTGGATGTAATGAAGGATTTTGGCGTAGGCACAGAGTACCTGTTGCAGGATGCAAACCATTTCACCACCTTCGCTTTTGTATCGCTGATGGAAAACGGCGAACGGGATTTTTATTTTAACCGGGGAGCCGATGGGCAATTGAGCGAAGCCGATATTGAAGCGATTGACCTTACCGATGTATCCATCATTCATTTTGGTTCAGCC
>JAKQJG010000132.1 GCA_029561305.1 Bacteroidota bacterium
GTTAAAGATGCAGCCAATGCATTGTAAACACCCGCCCCGCCGCCTGTACCTGACGTATTACCTGTGAAAACACAATTATGCAAAGCCGAAACCGAAGATAAATTATAATACCCCCCGGCCCTGTTGGATGCAGTGTTGCCAGAAAAAATACAGGAAGAAAAAACTGAGCCAACAGAAGAAGCATTTACTGCTCCACCGCCATCACCGTTTAAAATGGAATTGGATATAAATGAACTGGCAAAAACATTCATCACAGAATTTTCCGCATTCAAACCACCTCCATTATTATTTGGCCCGGGACCATTTACAATATTGGCTGAAAAAACAGTGTTGCTGATATACGTTGAACAGTTTTGAAGATTTACTGCACCACCCTGTTTGCCTGCGGTATTTAATGAAAAAAGATTCTTTGAAAAGGAAGAATTACTATTGAATGCAGCGTAAGCACCGCCATTGTCTAAAGCATAGTTGTTAATAAATGAGCATTGAGATAAAAATGGCGAAGATGAATGTACAAACATACCAGCACCATAATCTCTATATATTATGTTGCCATTGAGTGTATAATTTGTATTTGCATCGGCCTGGCCCCTGGTAACGGTAAAGCCATCCATACCAGCATTGCCTACAGCGCCGGAAGCGATCAGGACATGGTAGCTGTTATCTGTATTGTTTGCTGCCACACCAATGTCACCGCTTAAGATAGTTTGGTTAGTAGTAAAATCTCTTGCCGTGGTATCTGTTTCCCCGCCAGCGAAACCTCCAAAAAGTTTTACATCAGGGCGTAATACAAATGAGTTATCCCGGTTTGAATTACTGCATGAAAGCGTGGTGCCATTATCGGTAGAAAGATACAGTGGTTTATACGTTCCTTTTGCCACCCATATTTCCTCAATTGTATTGTCAGTAATAGCGGCTTTTAAAGCATCTGCCAGTTCAGTTGCTGCACTTGCCCAACTGTTGCCATTGCCTTCATTGAGTGTATTGGAGCTGTCAACATACACAATACCGTTACCATCAGGAACAGGCAGGTGCTTTTCATAAGCACCCATGTCTACCGTGGTAAATTTGATCCTGCTTAGTGAATCAAGGTCAGTTGTGATACCGGAGGGGATCAATGCATTACTTCCAGTATTAATAGCAGGGCTGCAGGTTTTGATATGATAATTACCAGTAACTACAGGTGCAGACGATGCCGAAATTGGGTTTTGAAATAATGGATTGGTATTGATGTTTCCTGTACCGGCAAAGCCGCCTTCTATTAAACTGTAA
>JAKQJG010000139.1 GCA_029561305.1 Bacteroidota bacterium
GGGTTAGGATTTCCTACACCAGTTTTAATCGTATTGGCAATTGGCTGACCCAGCTCATTTAAAAGTAATTTGCCTGCTTCATTTCTTTTCCAGGTGGTGCCATAAAAAACGCCATACGGCTGGCCAACCAGTGTATAAAAGCCAACGCTGGCCACGCTTCTTTCCAGTTCAATTTGAGACACGCCATCAGCAAGTGATAAAACTTTTGAATTATTTTTACTCCAGTTGGCTGATACATTCCAAACAAGGTTTGTTGTTTTTATAACATCAGCGCCAAGCGTTAACTCAATTCCTTTATTTTCAATTTCTCCTGCATTCGTATATTCATAACTGTAACCTGTGCTTAATGCTACCGGCATCTGGAGCAGGTTATCAGTAGAACGCTGGTGATAATACACCGCATCAATATTTATCCTGTTGTTAAAAAACTTCAATTCTAATCCTATCTCCTTTCCAATATTATGTGCCGGCACGAGGCCACCCGGATATCTTATATTGGAGGGTGCATAACCTGCCTGGCCTAAATAAGGAAATGTATTGGTGGCTGATGTAAATCCATCATTGTAACCCGGCCTTGTGTAATAAACGATATTGTCATATGTATACGGCCTGGGCCCGGTACCGGCATCAGCATAAGCCAGCCTTAATTTGCCGTAGCTAAGTATTTTGTTTGCTGGGATATGTTCGCTGAATATCCAAGCAAGATCTGCCTTGGGATAAAAAAAAGACCCTCCACCGCGGCCAAAGGCTGTTGTCCAGTCGTTTCTGCCCGTAAGGGTCAGGTTCAGAAAATTATCATAGTTTAATGAAATCTCTCCAAACAATGCATTGGTTTGCTCAAATGACTCATTGTTTGTTGCAAACAATAAAGAAGTATTGTCAAGATTGTAAACACCCGGCACCTGCAGGTTGGTTCCCCTCTCAAAATTGAATTTGTACTGGTTGTCCCAAAAGTTAAAGCCAACCATTGTGTTCAATTCCAGTTTGGAACTGAGGGTCTTTTTATAACGGAGCATAATATCCGAATAAATCTGCCGGTTAGAATTAGTTGAGTAATTAACCTGGCCTGCACCTGGGGTGCCATTGGTATTTGCAAAGGAAGTGAGTTCGTAAATTTGTTTTGCAGCAGTATTAAAATAATCAACACCCACTCTCCAGTCAAGCGCCAGCTCTTTTGTAAAAGAAATATTGCTGTACACATTGCCGAATATCCTGTTGGTAATGTCTGTATAAGGATTTCTTTCAGCGGTGAACCTTGGGTTGTCCCAAATTTTTGCTCCGTATTTGATCTCATTTCCTGCAGCATCAATCCAGTTATTTACATCATAGCTGATAGGTGCTCTTAGCAGTGTAAGCATAACACCGCCCCTTCCGTTACCATTTTGTACTCTCCTGCCAGAAGAAATAACGTAATTAGCAGAAGCTCCCACCGCTAACCAATCCTTTATTTTGCTTTCAGCGGAAAAATTGACATTGCTTCTTTCAAATTTCGAATTGGGGATTACTCCATTGTTGGTGCTGTTTCCAATACCCAGCCTGAAAGAAGAGTGTTGAGTACCTCCATCAATGGCAATGTTATTAGTAAAAGTAGTACCGGTTTTAAAGAACTGGTCATACTTGTCGTAAATGGGAACATTAGTAGTATCCGCTTTGGCTCCAAAACTTAATTGCAATGGGAGAGTAACGCCATCGCTGCCCAAAAACTGGTTTTGCAGTTCAGGCAGCTGACTTACTTTTGACCACTCCATCGCAGAACTGAAGGTAATGCCTAACCTGCCATTACTGTTACGCCCTTTTTTTGTTGTAATAACAATGGCACCATTTCCACCTCTAGCCCCATATAATGAAGCTGCGGCCGGACCTTTTAATATAGTAACGGACTGAATATCGGCGGGATTGATATCAATGGCCCTGTTTGATTCATTCACATTATAAAGGTTTACAAATGGATCATTCGCACTGGGCTGAAAAGTAGAATTGTCAACAGGGATACCATCCACCACCACCAGGCATTGATTGTTCCCTGTAAAAGTTGAGTTCCCACGAATCAATATTTTAGAAGAAGCCCCGGGAGTGCCACCGGTGCCGGTAACCTGCACGCCTGCCACTTTTCCGGCAAGTGCTTCGATTACATTTTGCTCCCGGGATTTTTCTATTAGCCCGGTATTTACATCTGTAACCGAATAGCCTATACGCTTTTTATCACGGCTTACATTCAGTGCCGTTACCACCACTTCGGTGAGGTTTTTAGCATCCTGCTCCAGTTTTACCAGTAACTGGCTGCTACCGGAAAATTTTACAGTTGCCGGAGCATACCCGGATACAGTTACCAGTATTTCACCGCCGGCAGACTGGGTGGTCAACTCAAAACTTCCGTCTTCCTTTGACAGTGTTACCATCTTTTCATTACTGACCTGGATGCTTGCCATTGCGATAGGCGAACCCGTTTTATTGTCAGTTATCTTACCCCTTACTTTAGTTTGGGAAAAAACAAAAGCAGCATTACCCAGTAATACCGCCATCAATAACATAACTCTTCTCATAAAAAACCTTTGGTTATCAAATGTATTAGAATCAGTATGCCAAAGCACACTGTTATAAATTTAAACAAAGAACTTCCAGGTACGGGAAATCCGCATCATGGAATGGCTTAGTTTGCAAGGGGAAGGGGATTATTAGCAGCTACACAATAAGCAGCTGCAACAATAACGCAGGCAACGTAAAAAAAGTATATTCCCTACGTAAAAAAACCCAACCGTGATGTAAATCACTCATAATCAATAATAAAAAAATCAGATTCCCGTATTAAGTAATTGTTACCATTCATAAACCATCCGGCTTGCAGGGCAATAAAGTTATTTTTGCCGCAAATTTCAATTATGGGCTTTAATTCAATCTTAAAGATATTTTTACCTAAGGACAGGGTGTTTTTTCAACTGTTTGAAAATGTGGCAGAAGAGTTGGTAAAAATGGGCGAAAAACTAAAAGAAGTGGTGCATGAACCTGACTTTGACAAACGTGCCCAGCTGATACAGGAAATAGAAGACATGGAGCATGTGAATGATGATCTTACGCATAGTATTTTTACGGAACTCGGTAAGAACTTTATTACTCCGTTCGACCGGGAAGACATTCACTATTTAGCTTCCGCACTGGATGATATAGCTGATTATATTTATGCTTCTGCAAAAAAAATAAATTTTTACCGGGTTAATCCCAATGATACGGGCATGCACAAAATGGCGGACCTGATAGCGGTTGGTTGCGTGCAGGTACACAAGGCCGTTACGGAGCTGCGCAATATGAAAAACATGCGCCAGATCACAGATGCCCTGGTAGCCATCAATAGCGTGGAAAACCAGGCCGATGATATTTTCGACATGAGTATCGAAAGATTGTTTGCAACAGAACCTGACGCAAAAGAAGTGATCAAGAAAAGAGAGATTTACCAGGTAATGGAAATTGTTACAGATAAATGCGAAGATGCTGCGAATGTGATTGAATCCATTATTGTGAAATACGCTTAATCAGAATTAGCTGATGTGATAATGTGCTGATGTGCTGATTTTTCAAGCCAGCAAACCATCAGCAAATTAGCAGATTAGCAAATTATCAAATTGATTTATGACTCTTCTTATAGTAATTATTGCACTGGCGCTGATCTTTGATTATATCAACGGGTTTCATGATGCAGCCAATTCCATCGCCACTATTGTTTCCACCAAAGTGCTGACCCCTTTCCAGGCAGTGGTTTGGGCGGCCTTCTTCAACTTTGTTGCTTACTTTATTTTTAAAGATCATGCGGTGGCCAATACAATTGGCAAAACGGTTCATATTGAGTACATAACGCTGCCGGTTATCCTGGCGGGACTGATCGCCGCTATCTTCTGGAACCTGCTCACCTGGTGGTACGGTATCCCCTCTTCTTCTTCACACACACTTATTGGTGGTTTTGCCGGGGCGGCACTCACCCATGCCTGGCTTACCAAGGGAATGCAACCCATCAGTGCAATCGTTGAATTAAAAAAGATCTCTGAAATAGTGCTGTTCATTTTCCTGGCACCCATTATAGGGATGGTTATATCCATTTTTATCACCATCGTTACCATAATGCGTAATACCTGGCTTAAAGTGGGTATTATCGTATTGGTTGCAATAGGTACCTGGTTCCTGTTTGCTTATTTTGAACAAAACAAATTAAAGGAAAACTTAGCGAAGCACTACAATATCGAAAAACTGAGTAAAGTGGCGGGCAACAGCGGGGCTGACAAAGCTGCCTTGGAAAAAGCAACACAGTTAGTGATAGCGGCCACGCCTTTAATGAGTGAGTATAAAAAATTAGGTGCAGAAAAATTAGCAGAAAAAGTAAAACTGGAAGTGGATCCCAATGCAGATACCGCAGCCCTTGCCAAACAGTTTTATAAGGCAGATAATTCTATTATAGAAATTGGGATCCTTATCATGATATTTATTTTTATCTGCGCTTATATTTATTCAGAGAAAGTAAGGTCGCCCAATGCCTATCGTACAGCCAAAATGTTTAAGCGCCTGCAATTGCTCTCTTCCGGTGCATTCAGTATAGGGCATGGTGGCAATGATGCACAAAAAGTAATGGGCATCATCGGCGCAGCATTTGTTGCTTACAATGTTGATAAATATCCTGACGTAGGAACTGCACTAAAAGAACTGACCTGGGTGCCGCTGGCCTGCTATACTGCCATTGGCCTTGGCACCATGAGTGGTGGCTGGAAGATCGTAAAAACAATGGGCACTAAAATTACCAAAGTTACACCGCTGGAAGGCGTGGCAGCGGAAACATCCGGCGCCCTTACTTTGTTTATGACAGAGCAGATGGGCATACCGGTAAGTACCACGCATACCATCACAGGCTCTATCATTGGTGTGGGAGCTACTAAAAGACTGAGCGCCGTACGCTGGGGTGTAACGGTAAACCTGCTATGGGCCTGGATACTTACCATTCCTGTTAGTGCCATACTGGCCGCTATTTCTTACGTGATCGTTTCTTTCTTTTTGAAGCCATAAAATAAAAGACTGTATATACCGTTTTCAAAAACACAAGCGTTTGCTTGTGTTTTTGTTTTTATAGCTGCGTAACAAGCGCTAATTTGCAGCAACAAAACAGTAACGCCAATCAAAACTCAATGAAAAAAATACTTGTAACTGGAGGTTGTGGATATATAGGAGTACACACTATTGTTGATCTTATTCAAAATGGCTTTGACGTAATTTCTGTCGATAATAATTCCAGGAGTTCATCTGCCATTTTATCAAATGCAGAAAGCATCAC
>JAKQJG010000159.1 GCA_029561305.1 Bacteroidota bacterium
TCTCTCTAATCAAACCAGTTTCCACAATAACTTTAGTAAATGAAATCTGAAAAAGAAAAAATGCTTTCCGGTGAGTTGTACAATGCGCTTGACAAGCAATTGACTGAGGAACGGGTAAGGGCCAGGCTGTTACTAAAAGAGTTGAATGACAGCAGGGAAGATCAACCGGAACAAAGAGAACGTATTTTAATGCAGCTGTTACCTAAGGCTGGCAAGGGCTTGTGGTTGCAGCCACCATTTTATTGCGATTACGGCAGTAATATCATCCTTGGGGAGAATGTATTTTTCAATTTCAACTGCATTTTACTGGATGTGGCAACCATTACTGTTGGCAGCAGAACTTTATTTGGCCCCAATGTTCAGGTATACACAGCCACTCATCCGTTGAATTACATCGAGCGGTCTTCCGGTTTAGAGCAGGGTAAATCTATTGTTATTGGAGAAGACGTATAGATTGGCGGTAGTGCTGTTATTTGCCCGGGTGTTACAATCGGCAACCGGTCTATAATAGGAGCAGGTAGTGTTGTTACCAAAGATATACCCGACGATGTGATGGCGGCAGGCAATCCTTGCAGGGTCATTAAAGCGTTGACGGATCAATAATAAATTTAAAGAGCGGGCAATGCCGCTGCTGTCCTGAGTTCCCACCTTTGCGCAAGCATCCGAAAAGAGCCGCCTTTGGCGCAAGGGTGTAACCATGGTTTTTGTGCGGCTGTAATCCTTGTGCCTTATACTTTCACTACTCAGCATGCTGCTAATATTATTATGCCGTCATTTTTTGCATAGCCTTTTGCACTACTATATACCCTTTGCTCCCCCTCGTACACAAGCCGCTAACCAACGCCAAATAATCACTAATGACAGGCGATCTAAGTCAATTCAAAAATTGATTTTTTAAAAAATAGTTTTGAAATGACAATTGTTTTATTAACTTTGGATTTCAAAGTGCTTTGCATATCTAAACTAATATTAGTAAATCAAAAACTATGACTATTAAAATGTATGCTCCTGTGATACTCTTGTGTGGACTTTTCGCCAAAGCTCCGGCACAACCAATTGACAACATTAAACTGGACCAGTTTTTTGACCGTCTTGCTGAAAAGAACAAAGCAATGGGCAGTCTCGCTATTGTAAAGGACGGAAATCCGTTGTACACCCGTTCCATCGGCTATAGCCAGGTAAACGAAACAGAAAAGAAACAACTGACGATGACCAGCAGGTTCAGGATAGGATCTGTTACCAAGATGTTTACTGCGGTACTAGTAATGCGATTGATAGAGGAAGAAAAATTAAAGCTTGATGACCTGCTCAGTAAATTCTTGCCACAAGTGCCCAATGCCGGTAAAATTACCATCCGGCAAATTCTGACACACCGGAGCGGTATTCCAAACGTTTTCCGTGCACAGAACAAACAGGAAAATATAAAAACAACAGCAATGACAAAAGATGATCACCTGGCCCTGATCGTTAAAGCCACTCCCGATTTTGAGCCGGATGCCAGGTCTGCTTACAGCAATTCCGGTTATTTCATTTTAGGTCTTATTATCGAAAAGGTAACTGGCAGATCATACGAGACAGTACTATCTGAAAATATCACTCAAAAAATCAGTCTTAAAGACACCTACCTGGCTACAGGAAATATTGATGTTACTAAAAATGAATGTCTCACCTATTTTATGGTGCCTGGAGGCACCTGGAAGCAAGTGCCTGAAACGCATCCAAGCTTACTTTTTAGTGCCGGCGGTATTGTGTCAACTCCAAATGACCTGGCTGCATTTGCCCACGCCCTTTACAACGGTAACCTTGTTTCAAAACAAAGTCTTGAGCAGATGAAAACATTAAAAGATGGCGAGGGCTTTGGCATGGTGACTTTTGAGTTTGGTGGAAAAACTTTCTATGGCCACACGGGCGGAGCAGACAATTACGGCGCATGGCTGGCCTACCAACCAGGAGAAAAACTGGCCATTGCTTATACTACTAACGCCAAAGTGTACCCTGTAAAAGACATTGTAGAGGGTGTTGCCAGTATCTATTACCGACAGGAATTCCAGGTACCCTCTTTTGAATCTATCCGTGTAGATACTTCATTGCTGGAAAAATATACAGGCGTGTATTCAATGCCCGGTGCACCGGCAAAATTTATTGTGACACGGCAAGGCGAAAGCCTCTTTGTGCAACCACCTGGAGTACAAACAGCAGTACCGGTAGAAGCTACAGCCGAGGATACATTCAAGATCGACAATGGCACCCCTGCCGGAATTGTTATTGAATTTGATGCCAGTAAAAAACAAATGACGATAAAGCGCAATGGCGGAGAACGGGTATTTACAAAGGATAATTAAAAACGAATTACTTCAAACTGAGCTGTTAACCCTTTCCTT
>JAKQJG010000188.1 GCA_029561305.1 Bacteroidota bacterium
CGCTCAAACGAAACAGAACTTGGGAATATTTGCGGCATATTGGCAAAAATTCCTGCAAGCCTGTTGGCTTCTGGTTTTTTAAACAACAGCCTGTGAGCACATTCATGGATCATAACAAAAAGTGCATGGTCTGCAAAAGCACCAATAATATAAGCAGCACCTAAAACCCACCACCATGATTTATCGGCTACAAACCAGGCCAGCAGGATCTGTAAACTTACCAGGCCAATGATGGCAAAAATCGTTTTCGGGTTTTTCCCGATCAGGTTCCTTATTTCAGGATGTTGTTTTAGTATTTGCCTCGTCCTTACACGGTGAGGTTCAGATACTTCAGAATACTTAAAATCAGTGAATTTGCTCATGCTGCAAAATTATTGATTAATACGCAAGGAGTATGTTTCGAGGCGGAAAAAAATTTGTGATTTTCCTCAGTTGTTGCAGATATTTGGCTTTACTTTAAGTAAAATTCAACAAAATGTCTTCATTAAATGGCAAGCTGGTTGTAATTACCGGCGCATCAAAAGGAATCGGTAAAGAACTGGCCATACAAATGGCAGCACTCGGGGCAAAAGTTAACCTGCTGGCAAGAAGTGAAAAGGAACTGGAGGGCGTACGCAACAGGATACTTACAAACGGCGGCCATTGTGAAATTTTTGCCGGGGATGTAACCGATGAGGTATTTGTAAATCATGCGGTGGGTGAAACCATCAAAAAATTTGGTACGGTTGATATTGTGATTAACAATGCCGGCTTTGGTATTTTTAAACCATCAGATGAAACAACGGCAGCAGAGTGGGACAGTGTATTTGCCACCAATGTAAAAGGTACTTTTTTAGTGACCAATGCAGTGATCCCAATAATGAAGAAAATGAAAAAGGGGCATATCATCAACATTGCCAGCGATGTTGCTAAGCGGGTTTTTGCAGGCGGTTCATTGTATTGCGCCAGCAAGTATGCACAGGATGCATACAGTATGGCCATCAGGAAAGAATTGCGGCCGTCTAATATTAAAGTGAGTGTGGTGTATAGTGGTTTGGTTGATTCCGCTTTTCATTCCGATCCGCAAGGGCACGACAGCCATAGCTGGTGGTTAAAAAATGAGGATATGGCCAACGCCATTATTTATATTGCCAGTCAGCCGGCCCATGTGGTAATTGATGAGTTGATGATTCATCCATTGCAGCAGGAATATTGATATGGACTCAAAAGTAAAACCAGCGAAAGATCATATTGTGGACTTCATCGATGATGAGGAATACTATTCTTTTAAAAAATATAAAGCCGAGGTTGAAAAAGGCACCATTGCAATTTATATATTATCCACCTTTGTATTATTGGGTTATGTCTTCTTTTTAATGATGAATACGGCTTTGTTTGATTGGTTTGACTTTAGTATAAGTATACTAACAGTTGCCTTATATTACCTGCTTGGCTATTACAGCAACTATCAGCCGTTCATTTCGTTTATTTCGATAATTTGTTTGCTGGTAATTGTTACGGTGCTGGATATGTTGTTTTCATCCCGTTTCAGTCTCACAAGCTTCGTAATAAAAGCGGTGTTTATTGTCTTTATTTGTTTAAAACTTGAAGCCGCAAGGAAAGTACAGCATTACCAGGCAACCAATAAGAAATAGGGGAAAGAATTGATAACAGTAATAACGCTATCCTGAGTTTCTCAACTCAGGATTTTATCCTTGTAACTTCATGCTATCCTGCGTTTCCCAACTCATGATTTTGTTCTCACAACACCCAACACAATCAGCAACTGCGCCGCACAATAAGTAGAGATTATTAAAGCTCCGGCAAATTCAAAAGGTTTGTAAAATTTATTCACTGCCAATAGAGAATCGGATGCCGCAAATAATATGGCTCCAGTAACAAACAGCAAGTTAGCCGGCCTGTTGATCTTTGTGAACACATGGAGGCTGAACACCAGCATCATACAAATTACAACCGCATATACAATCACGGGTATTTTCATATCTCCCAGGTGGGGAAATAAAAATTGCACCAAACTAACGCCATAGGCTGCAACAAGCGCTGCCATCCATGGTTGCTTCCTTAGTAAGGAAGTGTTGCTGGATTGTATTTTTATAAAATAAATGATGTAGCAGATATGAGTGATGAGAAAGCAAATCAGCCCACCGATAAAGAACAACGCATCGTTACTTTCAAACATTAATAGTACATCGCCGGCCCAGGAAAAAAAAAGTCCCATGATGATCAGCCCTGCATTTGTTGTTTTGCCAGTGAACAATGTCAGGATCAGGAAGGGCATCAGCATTGGCTTCACTATATTCGAGAAAGAATAATGGCCCGCCGCAGCAACAGTAATTGCCACAGCAGCCGCAATAAAGCAGCAAAGGAAAAAATTGGCCAGCGTATTTTTCATGTTGGCAGTATTTTTTTACTGCGTTATTATCTGCAATCGTTCAGGAAATACAATACGCAAAGAGTCTTTTACCCTGGTAGTATCAGATAACGGCCTGTTAAATGGTATCGCCAATTGAAACGTAGAAGAATCCAGTTTTATCAATTCAAGTTTATAACCCATTGTGGTAAACCTGCTAAAACCCTTATTGGCAGCTGCTTCTGTCGCATACTGTTTTACCACCAGTTTAAAGTTCATGGTATCTTTCGTTATTGCAGGAGCAGTTACAAGGTTGCTGTCAGCTTGCTGGGTTATAGCAGAATCCAATAATTTCACTGTGTCCTGCAAAGCTGTTGGTACGGGCTGTTCCAGTTGCTCTGCAGATGTTTTGGGAGTTTTATTCTTAAAGATAAACCAGTACAATCCCAAAGCTGTAAGACTTGCAATCAATACAAAAAACACAAATAATAAAAATCCCCGGCTGTTATTTTTTTTAGGCGCCTCGTTTTCAAATGAGATCGTTTCTTCAGTCTTTTCTTTTAATTGCTTGGGTACATCATCCAATTTGGGTGAGGCAAAATGCCCCGGTGTAAATTCATACACGCCCGCCTGACTCTTTAAAATAGTACCAATGCCATCAATGGTAAGTGGTTTGCCAATATTTAAGAACTGCTTACCCAAAATTGAAAATGATTCCAGATCAGAAGAGGCCAGCGGTCTGATCTTTCTTGTTTGCTGCACGATAAAATCAATCAGGGCTTCGTCTTCACCTGCTTTTAAATTATACTCAAAACTAAAAGCATTTTCTGGTACGGTGGAAGCCTTATCGCCTTCCTGCGGTATACTCACAGAGGGGTCCAGGTGAATGGTGCCAATGCCCTGCAGCGTAACATGTTTGCTGTTGTATAAATGCTGAACGATCAGTTGTTCTATTTTCACTGAAGGCGGTTTTGGTTCGAACAAACCTACCTAAACTTCACCAATTGACAAAACCGGCTTTACCACTCACTTTTATTTTAAGGCAAAGCAGCTAATCCGGGAATCAAATCACTCTTACCTTTGCCGGATGCTGACAGAAAAAGAAAAACAGTTTATTGTGTACTGGGAAAAGAACCGGGAGGCCGAATCGGGCATTGCCAGTAAAATGCTCCGTGGGTTTCCAATGGCTATGCTATTCAGCTTGCCTGTAATTTTATCTGTAGTAGTGGTGAGGTTATTTTTACCTGAATGGTACACTAAAATTTCGAAGACATCACCGGGTATGTTTCTAACCGTTATTTTCGCCGTTATTATCATTACACTTTTTTATGCGGTTTTCCGGATGCACAGCAAGTGGGAGCATAATGAAGATGTATATAAACATTTAACTTCAAAACAAAAAAGACAAAACACCAATCAAACAGACCAATTATCATGAAGACAAAAATCGTTTTAGCGTTCATTGTATTTGCTTTTTCCCTCCAGGGTTGTAAAAAATCAAATGGCACCAGCAGTTGTACACCTGTTAATCCCAACGTTTCCGTATCTGCAACACAGTTGACTGCACTACAGGAATACCTTGCTTCAACAGGGCAGATAGCTTCAGCGGTGCGGCATAGCACGGATTTTTATTATAAAATCGAAACAGAGGGAAGCGGCATTACCCCGACTACCTGCTCTAATGTAACGGTTACATACCGGGGTACTTTAACTAACGGAACTGCTTTTACAACGCCAGGTGAATTAACCAACCCCAATACTTTTTCGCTCGGAGGTCTTATCACGGGCTGGCAATATGGACTGCAGCTGTTAAAAAAAGGTGGGAAAATTACATTATATCTTCCGCCGGCACATGGCTATGGAGCATCCCCTAATGGTTCGATACCAGGAAACTCCATTTTGATCTTTGAGATATCATTGCTTGATGTAACAAACGGATAATAACAATGGGTCACGAAGCCATTTCCATAACAGATATGTTTAAGATCGGGGTTGGGCCCAGCAGCAGCCATACCCTTGGTCCATGGAAGGCCGCTCTCTCTTTCCTGCAATCAATGGAAGAGAAAGCCATACTGCAGCACGTAAAAAGCGTAGAAGTGCTGTTATATGGTTCGCTTGCAAAAACGGGTATTGGGCATGGCACCGATATAGCTGTTCAGCTGGGTTTGTGCGGAGAAAATCCAGAAACATTCAGAGTTGAGGATATTCATGCAAGGATGAACGATATACGGGTGATGAAAAAAATATTGCTTCATGGCCGTCACGAAATAGATTTTGATCCGGATGAGGATATTGAATTTTTGATGGCTGAGTCGTTGCCATTTCATCCCAATGCACTTACCTTTTTAGTTACTTTATTCAATAGTGAAACTTTTGCAGAAACCTATTATTCCATAGGTGGGGGATTTGTAGTGAGAGAAGGAGGAGAGATGGCTGCAGCCAATAATGTTGTGCTGCCTTTTCCCATTAATACTTCAGAAGATTTGCTGCACTGGTGCATGAAAACCGGCATGGGTATACATGAAGTGGTGATGGAAAATGAAACAGCCTGGCGCCCGGAAGCAGGTACACGAAAGTTTGCCCTTAACATCTGGCGTGTGATGAAGGAATGTATCTACCGGGGCTGTCATACTACAGGTTACCTGCCAGGAGGATTAAATGTAAAGCGCCGTGGATATGATTTGAACAAACGCCTGCTAAAAGGGAAAAGTTACAACGACTACAATGAGTGGCTGTCCTGTATCATGCAGGGTGGCAATGACTTTCGGTATATACTTGACTGGGTTAGTTGCTTTGCATTGGCTGTTAATGAAGAGAACGCTTCATTTGGCAGGGTAGTAACAGCGCCTACTAATGGTGCCGCAGGTGTTATTCCTGCCGTATTGCATTATTATATTTGTTTCGGTGGCGGCGACACAGATGATAAGATCATCAACTTCTTATTAACCGCTGCAGAAGTTGGCAGCATATTTAAAAAAGGGGCCACCATTTCTGCAGCCATGGGTGGGTGCCAGGCCGAAATAGGTGTAAGCAGTGCGATGGCTGCAGCGGCACTAACGGAGAGCCTTGGGGGCACTCAGCGCCAGGCATTAATGGCTGCAGAAATTGCAATGGAACATCACCTCGGTTTAACCTGCGATCCTATAAAAGGATTGGTACAAATACCCTGTATTGAAAGAAACACGATGGGCGCTATTAAAGCCATCACGGCCTGCCAGCTGGCATTGCAAAGCAAACCGGATTTTGCAAAAGTGAGTCTTGATAGTGTGATCAGGACCATGTGGGATACCGCACTTGATATGAACAGCAAATACAAAGAAACTGCAGATGGTGGTCTTGCTGTCAATGTGCCCATCAGCCTGAGTGAATGCTGATGGCGCTGTTTATCTGTCACTGGTTTTTTACATTTCACATTCAGTAACCTGCTAATAAAAGCATCCTGTACGGGCAATTAACTTAAACGTACCGTTGTAAGGACCAGCATATTGTTTCTCCCGGAACAAATGCAGTCACCTGAATATCAAGTAGATTTCGGGAATACAAATTAAAATAAAAACTCCCTGATTACGTTATTACTGCATGCGTTTTGGATTTTTACATCCAGGAAGAGCAAACAATTCCTAGGAAGAACCGGTGCTGGTTGATATTTATTGGGTTATTTATTGTTGTTTGTCCAGGAAAACTGCACAAACAGCTTAAAAAATCCTCCGTACAGCTGTCTTTCACAAAGGAATACACATCGATCATTAAGCAAACCGGCAAAATAAATTTACCCTGGAATGTTGTTTAACTCATTTCATTTTGTATTCTTTTTCCTGATCGTAACCGGTGGGTATTTTAGTATTCCCTACACCAAAAGGTGGATGTGGCTGCTGGCAGCAAGCTGCTATTTTTATATGGCCTTTGTTCCGGTGTACATTTTAATTCTTGCTTTTACAATTATCATTGACTATTTCGCAGGAATATATATTGAGCGCTCAGCAGGCAAACGAAGAAAATTATTTTTGGTCAGTAGTCTTGTCGCTAATATTGGCATACTCTGTTTCTTTAAATACTTCAATTTTTTCAACGATAACATCAGCGCCATGCTGGGTATTTTTGAATTTCAAAACCCGGTTGGCAATTTATCGATCCTGCTTCCAATAGGTCTGTCTTTTCACACTTTCCAGGCGATGAGCTATACCATTGAAGTATATCGTGGAAACCAGCAGGCAGAAAGACATTTTGGCATTTATGCCTTGTATGTTATGTTTTATCCCCAATTAGTGGCAGGTCCCATTGAACGGCCGCAGAATTTATTGCACCAATTCAGGCAAAAAATTGATTTTGATGGCAGCCGGGTATTTTCCGGGCTAAAACTGATGTTGTGGGGGTTATTTAAAAAGATCGTGGTTGCAGACAGGCTCGGCATTTTTGTTGACAATGCATATAACTATCATGCACAACAAAGCGGGGCTGCGTTGGCGTTAGCTACTATATTTTTTTCTTTCCAGGTATACTGTGATTTTTCAGCTTATTCCGATATTGCCCGTGGCTCAGCCAGGGTAATGGGATTTGACCTGATGAAGAATTTTAACCGTCCTAATTTATCCAGGAGCACGGCGGAATTCTGGAAGCGTTGGCATATTTCCCTTTCAACCTGGTTCAAAGACTACTTATATTTTCCATTAGGCGGTAACAGGGTACCCATGCCAAGAAGATATGTCAACCTCATGATCGTTTTCCTGATCAGTGGCTTTTGGCATGGTGCCAACTGGACATTTGTAATATGGGGCGGTATCAATGGTTTGTTCCTTGTTATGGGACTGCTGTTTAAAAAACAGGCGGACGCATTCTGGAAGTTTACCCGGCTGCAAAAATTTCCCATACTCTACGCGGCAATACACATCAGCATCACCTTTTTATTGATCAGTTTCTCCCGTATTTTTTTCCGTTCACAAACGGTGGAGCAGGCATTTGCTGTTATTAAAAAGATATTCAGTTTCAGCGGTTCTATATTTAAGGAAAGTGCTGTGATGATGCTTTACAGCTTTTTTGCTATTGCCTTTTTAATGCTGGTAGAAATGAGGAATGAATATAAGCTGCCGGCATTCACCTTTTCACTTCGAAGGAGTTTTTGGGTACGCAGCACCTGGTACGCCCTCCTGGTAATATTGATCTTACTGGTAGGCGTGTATGACGGCGGACAGTTTATTTACTTCCAGTTTTAAAAAAGTATACAAATGGAAAAAATATTAGAAGCAAACACTTACCGCAGCTTTATTTTAAAGCTGTTCGTATTTATTGTTATCGTTGCTGTGGTTGATATCAGTGTGGGCAAACTGCTGGAAAAAGCATATTTCAACCAGCAACAGGGGGAAGATGCACTTACTACCTATGCCGTTAAAGAAGTACAGTCGCAGATGCTTGTTTTTGGTTCTTCAAGAGCGGTGAATAATTTTGATCCTGCCGTAATGGAAAACGAAACGGGGCTTTCCTGTTTTAACGCAGGAAGAATAGGACAATCTGTTCTTTATCATTATGCAGTATTAAAAACTATTTTAAAAAGATACTCACCAGAAGTAGTGGTATTGAGTATGGATGCAGGCGAGTTTGCAAAAGATGCTGAGGACTACGACAAGCTTTCCAGCCTGCTTCCATATTATAATTCCCATCCTGAAGTGAGGGATATGGTGCATCTGAAAGGCCCCATTGAGAAAATTAAATTATTGTCGTCGATATATCCTTACAACTCACTTTTGCTGCCGATTATTAAAGGCAACTCAATAAATGAACAGGAAAAAAATGCAAAGGGTAATGGGTATATCAGCTTGCAAAGAACATTCCCAGGACCGGTGGAAACAATAGATTACACTGCAAACAGGAGGCAATTGGATTCAGTTAAAATAAATACCTACCTGTCGTTTATTAAAGAATGCCGGCAAAGAGGCATAAAACTCTATGTGGTATGTCCGCCTTATATTGTAAACCCGGTAGGAAAAAATCTTTCACTACAGATTGCCGAGAAAATTGCCGGGGACATGGGGGTACCTTATTTTGACCTGGCTTATGATGAAAAGTTCACCAGCCGCAAGCACCTGTTTGCAGATTTCAGGCATTTGAACCTGCAAGGATCGAAGGAGTTCAGCAAATTTATTTCAGCACGGATTTCAAGTGATGAAGTACCTGACAATACCGGGATACATAACGAATAGTCAGCTTGCATATCACCAACTCAGCTCCATGATGTAGTCATTCATATAAAAGCCGTTACCAATACCTATATCTTCTTCGGAGATAATTTTAAAGCCAAGTTTTTGGTAGAATTGTAATGCTTTGTTTTTACGGTTCACGTTAAGTTGAAGGGTGTTCGCAGGTGTAATATCGTTTTTGATATAACTTATAAGCCCCTTGCCAATGCCTTTTCCCTGCTCATTGGGGAGGATATAAATTTTATGCAGGCGATGTATCGAACGGTTGTGTTGCATTGCCGAATAAGCCGCAAATGCAACAGGCTTTTCGTCCAGGTAAGCAATTATAAACTGGTCGCCATTTTCAATTTGCTTTGTTAATGCGGCCGTGCTGTACATCAGTTCCATCATATAATCCACCTGTTGCGTGGTAATGATCTCGCTATAGGTGGGCGGCCAGATTATGTTGGATAAATTTTTTATTACAGGCACTGATTCAGCACCCACTTTTTTCACAACCATCATCTGTAATTATTGTATGGTGATCTTTAGATCCGGAGCATAAAAACGGTGGTCTTTACCGTCGTGAACGATGATGTCAAAAAAGTAAAGTTCCTCACCCTTTTGCAATTGCTCTTCAATACTTGTTTTCCAGATGCCACTGATGGGGGTTTCAGTAAAACGCTGCGCCACAAGGCTGGTGGTAGGGGTTACCACTCCCGTATTTTCATCTTCTGTTACGGCCAGCCTGGTGTAAGCCAACTGGTAAGAGGATATGGCATAACTGTTATTTTTATCATCCACGATCCTCAATGGCAGCGAAATGATTTGTTTACCCACTTCTGCATGACAGGTAACATTGATGCCCGTAAATTTTGCTAAATAGGTCTTCACTTTGGGGGGAATAAACTTTTTAGCAGGAGCAGCAGCTGCCGGTTTTGGCTTGGTAGCTGCTGGTTTTGGCTTTACCTGTGCTATTGCCGACATTGATGTAAACAAAACTGCAAAGGGTAATAGTTTATACATGGGGGCTTTTTTAGAATAACGAATGTAGTGATTTGCCCGTATCCGGAAGTGTTAATTAATACCCGGTTATTTTATTTTATAACACGTAATGATTTGGCAAGCCTGATGTTATGTTCTTTTATCAATAAAAAATACCCAGGAGTCAGCTGGGTAATTTTCGTCATTAAAGTATTGAAATGATCAGAGAAAAACAAATGACATGTTATGTAAGCCCTACTAAACTTTCTTCAATTGTTTGAATCCTTGCTTCCGCATCGGCTTTTTTCTTTTGTTCCAAAGCAATTACTGCTGGTTGGGCGTTTTGTACAAACCGTTCGTTGCTGAGTTTTTTTACTACGCTTTCCAGGAAACCTTTTTGGTGTTCCAGGTCTTTTAGAAGATCTGCTTTGAGAGTAGCGCTGTCCAATTGTTTTTCGGAATCTATATAAAATTTATCTTTTTCCACTGCCACTACAATGCTGTTTGCAACAGCAGCTTCTACATATGCAATAGACGCTGCATTAACCTGTTTTAACAGAATGCTTTCGATTGCCTGATACCTGCTTGCCGTTGCCGTTTCAATATGAAGCTTTATTGTTTCTTTTGGCTTCAATTGATTTTTATTCCTGGCATCCCGCAGGTTGGTAATTACGTTTTTCAATAATTCACCTTGTTGTAAAATATCTTTATCTGCTGCTGCAGCCGTTCTGTATTGTACTGTACACAGATCCGTTTTTTGTTCTCTTAACTGATGAAAGATCTCTTCTGTAATAAACGGCATATAAGGATGCAGCAACTGCAACAGCTCTTCAAAAAAGGCAACTGTTTTGTTATAAACAGCAGCGTCTATGGGTTGTTCAAAACCTGGTTTTACCCATTCCAGGTACCAACTGCAGAAATCATCCCAGATCAGCGAGTAGATAGTTTTTAAGGCTTCGCTTAACCTGAACTGTTTCATCAGGTTTTCCACTTCTGCTTTTACTTCATTCAGCCGGTTAGTGAACCAGTCAATGGTGAATTGTGAATTGTCAATGACAGTTGAACCTGGTTCAGGATTACCACCTGCTGCTTGCCGGGCCTGCCACATTTTAAGCAGCTTCAATGCATTCCACAATTTATTATTAAAGTTCCTGCCTTGTTCCAAAGCTGCTTCATCAAACATTAAGTCATTGCCGGCAGGGGATGATACCATGATGCCAAACCTAACCGCATCAGCACCATAGGTGTCGATCAATCCTAACAGGTCAGGTGAATTGCCTAATTGTTTGCTCATTTTTCTTCCCTGCTTGTCTCTCACCATGCCGGTAAAATATACATCTTTAAAAGGCTGCTTGTGTTCATATTCATACCCGGCCATGATCATCCTGGCTACCCAAAAGAAAATAATATCCTGGCCGGTAACAAGTGTTGTGGAAGGATAGTAATAACTGGCTTCTTTATTACCGGGATGGCTGATGCCTTTAAAAACTTCCATTGGCCACAACCAGGAGGAAAACCAGGTATCCAGTACATCTTCGTCCTGGAAAAGCTTCGGGTTATGAGCATTAAGCTGTGAGCCAGCACTGCTCTCAGCTCGCAGCTTTTGACTCATGGCTTCTTCTTCACTTTCAGCAACATACACCTTTCCTTCCTCATCATACCATGCCGGTATCCTTTGTCCCCACCAAAGCTGGCGGCTGATGCACCAGTCTTTTATATTTTCCAGCCAATGTTTGTAGGTGTTCTTTGTTTTAGCCGGATGAAAACTAATGGAATCATCCATTACAGATGTCAATACCTGCGGGTTCTTTTCCATGAATTTTTTCATATCAATAAACCACTGCATCGACAATTTATTTTCAATCACAGCACCCGTTCTTTCACTGGTGCCCACCTGGCTTTTGTACTCTTCTGTTTTTTCAATTTGTGCCAGTGCAGCAATATCTTCCGCTATCTTTTTTCTTAATACAAAACGGTCAATCCCCACATAACCCTTCACCTGTTCTGACGGGTTGTCTTCCAGCAATTCATCAATGGTAAACTTACCCGTGAGGTCAAGTGTATCTATAGATTTAAGATGGTGCTTTGCACCCAGTATATTATCATTCTTATCATGTGCAGGCGTTATTTTTAATGCGCCCGTTCCAAACTCTGCTGTTACATACTCATCGGCAATGATGGGAATCTTCCTGTTGATAATGGGAACAATAACCTCTTTACCAATAAACGCTTTATACCGTTCATCTTCCGGGTGTACGCAAATTGCCACATCACCTAAAATGGTTTCAGGCCTTGTGGTAGCAACGGTGATCTTTCCGGTGCCGTCTGCAAATGGATAGCTCACAAAATATAGCTTGCTGTCAACGTCTTTAAAAATAACTTCCTCATCGCTTAGTGCTGTCTGGCTTGCCGGGTCCCAGTTTACCATACGCTTACCCCGGTATATAAGCCCTTTACCATACAGGTCGATAAATACTTTTATAACACTTTTGTAGTAGTCATCATCCATGGTAAAGGACGTCCTGTTCCAGTCTAAACTGCAACCCAATTTTTTCAATTGCTGTAAAATGATGCCGCCATATTTTTCTTTCCATTCCCATGCATAGGTCAAAAATTCTTCCCTGGATAAGGATGATTTGGTGATACCTCTTTCTCTCAGCATCGCCACCACTTTTGCTTCTGTAGCAATAGAAGCATGGTCAGTGCCCGGTACCCAGCAGGCATTTTTTCCTTGCATCCTTGCCCGGCGGATCAATATGTCCTGTATGGTATTGTTAAGGCAATGACCCATATGCAGCACACCTGTTACATTGGGCGGAGGAATCACGATCGTGTAAGGTTCCCTGTCGTCAGGAATACTGTTAAAATATCCTTTGTCCAGCCAGTGCTGGTACCATTTTGCATCTGTTTCGCCGGGAAGATAATTTTTGCTGAGTTCCATTGCCTTGCTGCTTTTCTGTTTAAGTGTGCAAATGTAGGCATTGAAGTTGCAAAAAAGTAGTGGGAATTATCAGGACAGGCTTAAAAAGAAAGACCGGAGAAAAAGATACTCACGCCCCCTTTTTATCCAATGAATTTTTATCAACACATTGTAACCGTTCTTGTACCTGCCAACCCTTACCTTTGCCGCTCAAAAAACACAGGTGTTATTGTGTAATTAGTGGCTAAAAAATGAAATACATCGACGAAATAAACAGGCGTAAGACCTTTGCGATCATCAGTCACCCTGATGCCGGTAAAACAACCCTGACCGAGAAATTCCTGCTTTTTGGCGGAGCTATACAAACCGCCGGTGCAGTAAAAAGTAACAAGATAAAGAAACATGCCACCAGTGACTTCATGGAAATAGAGCGCCAGCGTGGTATCAGTGTAGCCACCAGTGTAATGACGTTTGAATACCAGGGCTATCTGATCAATCTCCTTGATACACCGGGCCACAAGGATTTTGCGGAAGATACCTTCCGCACACTAACGGCCGTGGATAGTGTTATCCTGGTGGTAGACAGCGTGAATGGGGTAGAAGCTCAAACCAGGAGACTGATGGAAGTGATTGCCATGCGGAGTACGCCGGTAATTGTGTTCATCAATAAAATGGACCGGGATGGAAAGAACCGCTTTGACCTGCTGGAAGAAATTGAGAATGAACTGAAGATTCAATTGCACCCGATGACCGTGCCGATCAATAGTGGTAAAGACTTTAAAGGGGTGTATGACCTGCATAAAAAAAGCCTGGTTTTGTTTACTGCAGGCACCAAGGCCAATGATGAAGATGTGCTTGAAATCACCAATCTGAATGATGAGATACTCAATACAAAAATAGGAGAGAAGGATGCTGATACACTGAGAGAAGATGTGGAGTTGATTGATGGTGTTTATGGTGAATTGAATGCAGCAGATTATTTGGCTGGAAAAACTGCGCCCGTTTTTTTTGGCAGTGCGGTTAACAACTTTGGTGTAAAAGAAATGCTGGATACTTTTATCCGGATAGCTCCAACACCAAGACCCCGGCATACCACTGTGAGGGATGTTAAGCCCGAAGAAGACAAGTTCAGCGGTTTTATTTTTAAGATACATGCCAATCTCGATCCCAAGCATCGGGACCGGATTGCTTTTTTACGGGTATGCAGTGGTCGCTTTGAACGAAACAAATACTACGATCACGTAAGGCTGGATAAAGAATTCCGCTTTAATAATCCGTACAGTTTTTTAGCAAGACAAAAAGATGTGATAGAGGAAGCTTACCCAGGGGATGTGGTGGGATTATTTGATACAGGTAACTTTAAAATTGGCGATACACTTACCGAGGGAGAACAATTTTATTTTACAGGTATACCTACTTTCTCACCTGAAATATTCAAGGAAGTACAGAACAAAGACCCGATGAAGACAAAGCAGCTGGAAAAAGGATTGTTGCAATTGACGGATGAAGGCGTGGCACAATTATTTACCCAATTTGGGGGAAATAAGAAGATCATTGGTTGCGTGGGCGAACTGCAGTTTGAAGTAATTCAGTACCGTTTGTTGCAGGAATATGGCGCCAGTGTGCAGATGAACAGCCTGCCGTTTTTTAAAGCCTGCTGGATCACCAGTAAAGATCCAAAGAAGCTGGATGATTTTACTCGTTACAAGCAGGCTAATATTGCAGAAGATAAAGATGGTCACCTCGTTTACCTGGCCCAAAGCGAGTGGTTTTTAAATACAGAACGACAAAACAATCCCGATATCGAATTTCATTTCAGCAGTGAGGTTCATAAATAGGTGAGCCTGCCTGCTGCAGATCCATTTTAGATACTACTAAATGAATCATACTCTCCGTTATGGCGTTGGCTTTTTAATGTTTCAAACCGCAATCTTACAGGTATTCTATTGGGTATCAATTATACTCCAGTCATTGGGCCAATGCTGATTTTGGGTAATAAATATGGAATTTGGGCGTTAGTTTAGGTTGAAGTCATCCATCAATCAAACAAATCCAATCAATTCCATGAAAAAGCGCTACCTAATCTGCATTTTCATTACTTTATTTTCACTATTTAAAGTTAAAGCAACTACTATAACATCATCTGGATCAGGAAATTGGTATAGCACTTCAACATGGGCTGGCGGTGTAATTCCTTTGGCGGGGGATGATGTAAGAATAGCCAGTGGTCATACCGTAACCGTTGATGCAGCCGCTGCCTGTCTCACGCTCACCATTGGTATAGCACCGCTAAATATTAGTACAACTGTAATCCTGAATGCGGGCGTTTCACTTACCGTTTCTGGCAACATTACCATTACACCGCCCAGTACTAACAATATCGATAACACGTTCAATGTCGCTGATGGAATAGTATCCTGTGGCTCGCTGGTAACTACCAATTCTGGTGGTAATACAAGGCGTTGTGTGGTTATTATCAACGCTGGTACGTTAACCTGTACCAATGACTTTGCGATGGGAGGAAATGTTACCCGCAATAAACTTATCTTTTCAGGAAGTGGTTTACTTCAGGTGGCAGGCAATGCCAGCACCATCGCAAATGGTCAGTTCACAGCAGCAACAGGAACGATTGAGTACAATGGTGCTGTTGATCAAAATATACTGTCGTTAAGTTATCATTCGCTTATTTGTAACGGCGCCGGGGTAAAATCGCTTGTGGCTGCTACTGCTGTTACAGGCAACTTACAAATAGGGGGTGCAGCGCAACTGGATGTAACCAGCAGCAATAATTTTAGTCTTTCGGTTGCTGGAGACTGGACGGTATCAAGTGTAAATGCTGATCCATTTATAGAACGGGCAGGAACGGTAACGCTGAACGGGAGTGCCGGTATCCAGGCGCTTAATACAGCTTTATCGCAGGAGAATTTTTATAACTTTACCATTAACAACACGTCAGGAAGTGTACCGGCGGTGGAATGTAATAAACATCTATATGTATCGCAGGCTTACAGGCAATTAAATGGTATGGTTGATCTGAAAGGGAATAACCTTACGGTTGTATCAGCAAATAACACCGGCACCTTTACAACCTGTACATTGTCTGGTGGCAGCATAATCACAACTATTAGCGGTTCACAAGTGTCTTTTAGCGATACTAACGATTCCACCTATGTGAATTTTGCTGGAACGCATGTTGGTACCAGCAACTTTCCAATACCATTAAACATTAACACCGGCCGTATCAATATAGAAAACCTCCACCTGTACGGTACCGGAAATTTCACAAAAACATACCCACTGGATGATGCTGTAGCAACAGGCGGCAACAAATATTACAGCAACGTAACTTTCACGGCCACCACTTCTGCCAGCCGCTGGCGGTTCAGCACAGATGACGGGGCTTTGCCAGATTCATTTTTTGCAAAAGCCACCTTTAATGCCTACGCCAACGGGGGGTCAAATAATAATTTTATTATCGGTGCCAATTCAGTTGGAAATTATTATGCCGACAGTGTATGGCTTACCAGTACAACGATCGGGGGGCTTTTTATTGGAAGGCAGAATGGTGCAACAAGCGGCACCCAGAGCTCTCATACATTTAATGGCCATGTAGAGGTAACAGTAACGCATACGGGTAATATCACTTTTGCAGATGGAATTCCTACTCTACCATCAACGGTAACTTTTAATAAAACACTCAGGCTTAACTCCACTATCACTTCTACCGGTGATATTTATATTGGAAGGAATGCTGTGGGATCAACCATTACGATTTCCCCAACCGGGCAATTGGTAGACGGAAATATTACAGGAGCCACCAATATTTATTTTTACAATGTTACCCAGAATGGTACCCTGGCCCAGTCCACCACCAACTTTGGTTCTTCCAACAGTAATATCACGGTGGGAAGCGCCGCCAGCCCCTGTACCTGGAATGGCTCCCTAACCTTGTCAGCACCCAATCTTAACCTGGCCTATAGCACATTTAATGGTGCCAGCAATACCTTCAGTATGAATGGCACAGCCGCTAACCAGAATTGTACTGGCGGAAACACTTTTGCAGCGGGTACCACCAGTTATTTTTCAAATACGGGTACTATGAACTGGTACCTGGCTGTATCAGCGGCCGATGATTACAATGGAGATGTTGTCTTTAACAGGGCCAGTGCTGCAGGTCTTCACCCGGCGTATAACACCAATTGCACTTTTGCAGGTAATATTACTGTGGGTACTTTTTCTGACTCTATCAATTTTGCTACCGGCACAAACGGAAGGGTAACAATTGACGGAAATGCATCTGCACTATTCACCTACGGGGGAACGAAGACAAATACGATCAAGAGATTAACAATGAATAAGACTTCAGGTAATTTCACCTTGTATAAAAACATTGGGGTACCTGCCGGCGGAGATCTGGTATTAAGTTCCGGAAAAATCAGAACATCCGCCTCAGCCATGTTATTTATGATGGATGAAATAAATACCGTTACCAGTTTAAATGATGCTTCCACCAGTTATATCGATGGCCCCTTTCGCTGGGATGTAACCAATAACACTACACGCACACTGCATTTCCCCATTGGGAAAAATACAACCTGCAGACCTGTGACGCTAACTGTACGGCATAGTAATAACACTTCATACAGTTACGAGGCACAAGTATTTAATGCAAGCGCAAACGCACTGGGCTGGACCCTTCCGGCGGGTATGAATAATGTTTCTGTCGCCCACTATTGGGATATTGACAGGTATAATACCAGTACCTGGACAATTGACCCAACAACTAATATATCCGGCAACCAGGCTATCACACTTTTTTATGGGGCAAATGATAATGTGATAAATCCTTCAGTGCTTACAATTTGTAAAAACACGCACACGTCACTAACCACCTGGAGTGATATTGGAGGAACAGGAGCCACCATTACATCAGGCAGTATTACTTCCACTTCTTCACCCGCTGCGTTTAACTCCTTCAGCAGGTTCACACTTGGATTTAATGGACCACCCAATCCTCCAATTGGCAGAGACAGTTCAAGGTGTGGAACCGGTATAGTGGAGATCAACGCCAACTCCCAGGCGGGTGAGTTTGTAGATTGGTATGCGTCGCCAACCGGGGGCTCTGCATTAGCTATCAATACGGAAACCTATACTACGCCATCAATATCATCCACAACTGTATACTATGCAGAAGCCAGGAATGTAGCAGGCACAGTATCCGTTACCAGGACACCTGTAACGGCAACAATAAACAATGCACCTTCTGTAACGCTGTTTACACCCACTACAGGCAACAACAACAGCAGTATCGTAATTACGGGCACAAATTTTAGTGATGCCAGCGCTGTATCGTTTGGCGGGGTTGCAGCAGCATCATTCACCATTAATTCACCCACACAGATCACCGCTACACCGGGTATTGGCAGCAGTGGTGTTGTAAACGTAACCAATGGTTGCGGTTCCGGGTCAATGGGAGGATTCAGTTACCTGTATATCACTACCTGGACTGGTGCTGCCAACAATACCTGGACCAATGCTGCCAACTGGGATAATGGCGTGCCTACTAATCTTTATACAACTATTATAAGCAATGTTTCAAATGTGCCGCAAATTATCAGCAACCAGTCTGTAAAGACAATTACAATCAATAGCGGTGCTGCACTGGATATTGCTGTAGGCAACACACTGTCGGTGTCAGACAGCGCCAGCAATGATGGAACGGTTACTGGCGGAGGTACTGTTTCACTCAGTGGTACTTCATCACAGTTGATAAGAGGCGATGGAACCTATCATAACCTTACCCTAAATAACAGCAATGGGGCAGTAGTAAACAGTGCCGGGGGGACGATGGTGAATATAACAGGCAGGTATACCCCAACTAGCGGCACACTTACCACCAATAATAATGTTACACTTAAAAGTGATGCATCGGGAACTGCAACAGTAATGGCAGGTTCCGTTTCCGGCGGGTACATCAATGGACAGATCAATATAGAAAGGTACATACCTGCAAGGAGGGCCTGGAGACTGATCGGGTTCCCGGTTACAAGCTCCGGTGCACCTACTATCAATGATGCAGTTCAACAGGGAGTGGGCGGTACTGCGTCTTCCAATCCAAATCCTGGATATGGCACACATATAACAGGTGGTTCTGTTGCAAATGGATTTGATCAAAATCCAGCAGGCAATCCTTCTATGAGGCAACCGTCGGGTATAAGCTGGGTCGCAATCAGTACCACTAACCAGCCAATTACAAACTATCCTGCGTACATGCTTTTTGTGCGTGGTTCCAGGGCCAACAATCTTGCGCTTGGTGTGGCTGCCGGGGCCGATAATACCGTACTGCGTTTTGCAGGCAATGTGAAACAGGGAAACCAGGTGATATCTTTGAGTGGCTCAGGATGGCAATTGGTGCCCAATCCCTTTCCTTCAATAATCAGTTTGCACAATATTGCTGTGGCAAACAGTTCACTCATAAATGACAACTTTATATTCTGGGATCCCAAACTGGGTGGAAGCAACTCTGTAGGAGGTTTTGTAACGGCCAGTTATAACGGAAGCACCTACGATTATTCGCCGTCTCCCGTGAGCAGTCTTTCTGAATATGCTCAAACTGGATCTGCTTTTTACGTAGATGCCTTATCTGCAGGCAGCCTGTCTATAACAGAGTCTGTAAAATGCAATTGCGGAAATGACAATGTTTTCAGACCCGTACCACAAACCAGCAACCAAAGCCGGATGAGGGTGAACTTGCTTTCAGTAAACAGTGACCTTACTACCCCTGTGGTAGATGGCGTGCTGGCAACATTCGGAGAAAATTTTAGCAATGATATTGACAAAATGGATGCAGCCAACCTCGATAATCCCGGTACTGAGAATATTTCTATCAACAGAAATAACCGGAAACTTAGTATAGAGAGGAGGAACCTGGTTGCCACGGGTGATACGCTGTTTCTAACAATCACCAATTTTGCGGCCCGTACCTATTTCCTTGAAGTGATCCCTGAAAATTTTGGTAACGGTATTGTATATGCTGTTCTTGAAGACAATTATACCAGTTCAAGTACCGTGCTTAACCTCAATACAATTAACCAATACCGCTTTAATGTTGTGAACGTTCCAGGAGCCTATGCCGCAGACCGTTTCAGGATAATATTTAAATCTGCCATAGTGTTGCCAGTTACTTTTACGGCTGTTAAAGCAGTAGCACTGGCCAATAAAGCTGCCGTGCAAGTTGATTGGAAAACCACCAGCCAGGTTAATATCCGCAGCTATGAGGTGGAACACTCTGCCGATGGAATTACTTTTATAAAAGCGGGCGAAAGGGCTGTTGCAGATCAAGGTAACAGTACTGCTTACACTTTTACACATAACCAGCCTTTGCAGGGAATCAATTACTACCGAATTAAGGCTGTTGATAACGGTGGAAGATTTCAGTACAGTAATATCGAAAAAGCTGTTTTGAACACTGGAAAAACAGGCATGTATTTGCACCAAAATCCCGTTTTAAACAGCACCCTGTTAATAAAAATGCTGTCTGTCTCAAAAGGCAACTATCATTTAACAGTATTAAATGAAGATGGTAAAGAGATATCAACTTCCGTGTTTACACATGATGGCACAGATGGTATAAAAGCCGTTAAACTGGATGGCACTATCGCTAAAGGCATTTACCATACTGTAATCACAGGGCAGAGTGGGCGAGTAACAACTTTTAAATTATTGGTGGAATAAACCACTTTAGATAAGAATGTAAAAGCACCGGCAACTGCCGGTGCTTTTTGTGTGATATAAACTGCTAAAGAGAAATTATTCTGCAAAAACCTCAGAAAAAAATGCCATATTTGAAGTTTTTTAGATAATATTGTGCATAATCTTCTTCCTGCCCTAAAGCCGCCCCTCCAAAAGAGCTAAAGCAACAATAAGTATTATGCAATAATATGTATAGTATTTTCCGTTGAAAGCCATTTACTTTAATTAACTGTTGAGTTGAAAAATTTGTTGATGATCTTTTTTGATTACAGACAATTAACGTGAACCGTAAACCAGTACCCTGCAAGCAAATTATTATGCAGAAAATTCTTAAGGTCTTTCTAATACTAAACCTGGTATTTGCCGGTACCGTGCAGGTATATGGTAAAGATCCGTTTAATACGAAAGACAGACATACCTCAACGCCGCCGCTGGCATGCCCCACGCCGGGCTCTTATACAATTGGACCTGCAGGGGATTATGTCTCTATTGGCGTTGCTTTATCTGAATTGGCTTCCTGCCCCAGTTTAACCGGCGCCTATATTTTTGAGTTCACAAGTACTTATAATTCCACCGTAGAAACATTCCCGGTAATCATACCCAATTTTACCGGCAGCAGTGCTGCAAACACCATTACTTTCAGGCCTCAACTGGGCGCAACAGCATTAAGCATTACATCAGCTAATACTACCGGAACACTTTTGTTTGATGGCGGCGATTATATAATTTTTGATGGCCGTCCCGGGGGGGTGGGTACTGCCAAGGAACTCACTATTCAAAATACAAATGCCGGTAACAGTTATGCAATGCGTTTTGTAAACGATGCCACTCACAATAATATCAGTTATTGTGTGGTTAGAAGTGCAAATAATAATGCGGCGGGTGCAACCATTATTTTGTCCGGTACCAATGGCACAGAAGGTAATGATCATATCACAATAGATAACAATGACATACGTGATGTGTCCCTGGTGGCTACTCCTAACAATGCAATACTCTCTGCCGGAAGCACAGGTACCCCGGCGTTGTATAATAATAATATTGTTATCAGCAATAACAACATTCTCAATTTTTATAACACTACAGGTAATATCGCTGGTGTTATTGCTACACAAGGCAGCAGCGACTGGATCATCAGTGGTAATAACTTCAATCACACATTTAGCGGAACGCCAAAATCTATATCAGGTTCGTTTAGTGTAATTGACGCCTACAATACACAAATGGAGAATTTCACTATCAATAATAATTTTATTGGCGGTACTTCAGCTTTAACGAGCGGGGGTAATATCAACATTATTGGTTCTGGTGTCATGCGGCTTTTTAATCTTAGCCTGAATCCTGCAGTAGTAAACAATATAAACGGAAACACCATATGGAATATCATTTATATAACTTCCCAATCGTCCCCTCTTCATTCTGTCTTTAATTTGGCTGATGGTGCTTACAATGTCGGAACCGTGGCAGGCAATATAATTGGAAGTCCTACTACACAAGGAAATATTGCCCTTGTTATTGGAGGGTTTGGCGCCACTAACAATTTTGCTATCATTAATTGTGGTGCGGGGGGAAATATGGGAACTGTTACGGTCAGCAACAATTTTATAAGTAATATTGATATGGCAGGAACTTCCCCAACGGCAGGGTTTCAGTTAATCAATTTTACCGGTAGTACAGGCACCTATACAATCAGCAGCAATATTCTTGGCAGTTCATCACGCTCTCCAAGTATCAATCATTTCCGCAATACAATATTTGCTGCAATAAGTGGCAATATGTCGGCGGGTACACATACTGTTTCAAATAATTCCATTAACAATTTATGGGAAAGATCAACAGGAACAACCGCTTTGCTTTATGGAATATGGCTTAGGGGCAGTGCGTCTTATACTGCATCTTCTAACACTGTTTCAGGTTTAAAAAGTTATAATACCAACGCCTCCTTTTACTCTGCCATTGGTATCAGTAACACAGCCACTGCAGGTAACCAGCTGATAAGTAAAAATGTGATCCGGGTATTGTCTACTGATACCTCCAATAGCCGGATAGGTCTGGCCGGTATTTATTACAATGGACCGGTGTCCGGAACAAACGTAGTTGAACAAAATTTTATTCATTCGTTTTCACCAAACACAAAGGAGATAACTTCTCCTTTGGTTGGTATACATGTTATAGCCGGCACAACCACTTATAAAAATAACATGGTGCGCCAGGGAATAAACAGTGCCGGTGGCAGTATAACCAACGCTTTTCAAATAACCGGAATACTGGAAGAGGGTGGTATCAATGACTTCTATTTTAACAGTATATATATTGGCGGAAACAATGTGGGGGCAGGTCAGCATTCTTACGCATTTAACAGTAGTATAGCCGGCGCCGTTAGCCGTAACTACAGGAATAACATATTTTTTAATGCAAGGTCAAATGCAGCCGGCAGTTCACCTTCGCACTATGCCATACGGGTGGCAGCCGCAACCGGAGTTATATCAGACTTTAATGTTTTGTATGCAACAGGAACGGGTAACATATTAGCCAACTTTGCCGGCAGCAACGTAACTACCCTTGCGGGCTGGAGAACCAGTATTGGCGGAGATGCCAATTCGTACAGTGCAGATCCACAATTTATACTGCCGGCAGGTTCATCAGCCACTGTGGATCTTCATATAAAACCCAGCCCGGTTACTACTATAGTTGAATCAAACGGAACTGTCATTGCCTCCATTACGGATGATTTTGATAACCAGGCCCGTTCCTCTTTTACACCAACTGATATTGGAGCTGATGCTGCAAATCTTGCTGCAGTGTCCAGGGCTGATATTGGTCCTGTTAGTATTTTTAATCCCACCGTTTTTGCCTGCAATACCACAGGTGTGCAAGTAAGGGTAACCATAAAAAATTATAACAACACCACCATCAATTTTGCAGCTTCGCCAGTAACAGTAACTGCTGCCATTACAGGGGCAATAACTACGAATCTGTCGGGTATAATAAATACAGGTACCCTGGCTGCAGGCGATTCAATTGTTGTAACATTGAGCGGTACACTTGATATGAGCGCTGCCGGCAGCTACGATTTTAATATCAGTACCTCCGTTGGTGGTGGCTACACAGACCTGGATGTAACCAATAACACTTACAGCACTTCAGTTACGCCGTCACCTTACAATACCGGTACGCTCAGTTCATCGGTTGCAAATTTTTGTAATAGTGGTATTCCAGTACTAACACTCTCGGGTACCTTCGGTACAGTACAGTGGCAGGAATCAACAGTCAGCAGCAGCGGTCCCTGGACCAATGTTGGCAGCAATACACTTGTTTACTCACCGGTTTCTATAACTGCCACTACTTACTTCCAGGCTGTTGTAAGTTGTGGTGTAAGCAGTGGGCCAGGTAATGTGGAAACGGTACTGGTGATACCGGCATCAATAGCTAACACAGCTGCATTAGTGGATGGTGCAGCTTCTGTCACTATTTGTGAAGGAAGCAGCATAACCTTAACGCAAAGCGGCGGTTCTATTGTTCCGGGTGCTTCATGGCAGTGGTATGAGGGAACAGTTGCCAACAATTTTATAACGCCAGTAGGGCCATCATTAACTTCGGCGGATGCATCATTAATCATCACGCCAACTGCCAGCGCCAACTACTATCTCAGGGCCAGCGGTGGAACTGCTCCGTGTGATGGCAATGTGCCGGCTGCATCAACCGGAAATCCTGTGGCAGCAGTAACGGTAAAGTTAACCGGTACCTGGCTTGGTAACAATACCAGCTGGAATGACAACACTAACTGGTGCGGGGGGCTTGTGCCGACAGCCAGTACGGATGCCATTATCCCAACCGGGCTTGTCAACTATCCATTAATCAGTACCATACAGGACGTAAGAAATATAACAATTCAGCCAGGGGCATCTCTAACAATAAATGTTGCAGGTGAATTGTCGATAAAAGGAAATTATACCAATACTGCCGGTCTCATAACGAATAATGGCAGGATCGTTTTGAATGGCAGCAATCCACAAAGCTTCCCTGGCAGTACAGCTACTGTAGGGGCCATGAATATATTGGAGGTGGATAATATTTCCGGAGTAAATTTTGACCAGTCATTTTCCATATCTGGAAAATTACAGCCTGTAAACGGCACTGTTAGTTTAAACAACAGTGATATTACTATTAAGTCTGATGCTTTTGCAACTGCCAGTGTTGGCCCTGTTGGAAGCGGTGCTTCTTTTAACTATAATGGTACTGGAAAATTTATCGTTGAACGCTTTATTCCGGCAAGAAGGGCCTGGCGGCTGCTTACTGCACCTGTAACAGCTGCTTCGGGTGGAAGCATCAATAGTAACTGGCAGGAAGCTGCAACCAAATGGCCAATGGGGCCTGCAACGCCTGCAAGTAATCCCAATGATGGTTTTGGAGTTCATATCAGTGGTGGCACTAACGCTAATGGATATGACCAAAACGTCAATGGCAATTCATCCATTAGAGTATTCAGTGCAGGAGCATGGAATGGCTTGCCTGTGTCAACCTCACTTTATACCCAAAAAGTGACCGATGAGCCAGGCTATATGCTGTTTGTAAGGGGCAGCCGGGCTGTAGACCTCACTTTTGGAACATTTACTGTACCTGACAATACTGTACTCAGAACATCCGGGCATTTAAAGGTTGCCAATAACACTCCCGTGAGCATAACAAGTACCGGTATAACGGTATTGGGTAACCCTTTTGCTTCCGCTATCAATTTCAACAGCATTGCCGCACAAAACGGTTTCTCTTTAGGCGAAAATAAATTTTATATGTGGGACCCCACCTTAACCGGCTCCTATGGCGCAGGGGCCTGGGTAACACTGGCTTACAACGGTTCTTCCTACGACAGAACAGTGAGTTCATTAAACGATTATCCGTCTTCCGGCGGCAGCCAGGGAATAGACAATATTGGCACCATACAATCCGGTGCTGCTGTAATGGTTGATTTTGGTGCCACCCCTAAAACCATTAACCTGAATGAAACAATAAAAGTGGATGGCAGTACCAGCATGGTATTCAGACCGGCACCTGCAGTAAGCAGCCAGTTACGGGCTAATTTATATGTTGATCATAACAACAGTGTTTCACTAATAGACGGTGTGCTGGTCAATTTCAAGCGGACTTACAATAACAACGTTGATGATCTTGATGTAAATAAGTACAATAATGCTTCAGAGAACCTTGGTTTAAGAAAAGGAGGAAAAATATTTGCTATTGAGAGAAGAAAACCTGTTTCAATGAGGGATACGATCTTTCTCAATACCTCGCAAATGAGAGCCCGCAATTACCAGCTTGCATTTGAGCCAGACAATATGGTAGTCAACAATCTGGCCTGTTATCTTGAAGATACCTATCTCAATATAAAGATCCCTGTTAGCCTGAAGCAAAGAACAATAGTCCCGTTCTCAGTTACGGATGATGCCAGCGCCGCATGGGAAAGGTTCAGGCTCCTGTTTAGAAAATGGCATCGGTTTATTAATTGTGAGGCCTTGTATAAAAATGAAAACGTAACGGTAAAATGGGAGGCTGCAGAGGAAGACAATCTTGATACATACGAAATAGAACGTTCTGAAGACGGGGTGAATTTTTCAGTTGTGGGCAGGGTTGCAGGAAGAAACCATGGCAGCACTTCCAGGTATACATTTAGTGACGGTTATACAAACGCGGGCATTTTTTACTATCGTATCAAAGCAACCAGCAAACAGGATGTGATCAACTACAGCGGCACCGCACGTGTTGCAGTATTAAAAGGAAGTGCTGGCTTATATGTTTTCCCTAACCCGGTTGTTGATAATAAAGTAGTGGTGCAAATAAGCAGCAAGATGCCCACTGGTGAATACCGGCTCACATTGCTTTCCCCTGATGGAAAAATAATCACTGCAAATAAAATGAACCACCCTGGTGGCAGCAATACATTCATTGTTACACCTTCTGTACGGTTAACATCGGGCATATACCAGCTAAATGTATTGCTGCCGGATAATACCAACCAACTGGTGAAAGTAATGGTGAAATAATTTGAACAGTTTTTTAACTTGTAAATAATTGATACTGCAACGGTTTGTAGTAATATTGTTTGCGTTAGCCTGCAAACATGCGCAAACTCATCATTTTATTAATTGCCTGTACTGTTGCCATTCCTCTTTTTTCCCAGGACAGTTTTTATATCAAAGTACATTTCTTATATGGCTCAAAGCCCAAAAGAGCATTTAAAGCAACAGAGCCAAAATGGTTTGGTGGCAAACTCGGCGGCCATGTTGGTATTGAAAGCAACAGCAACAGGATATTAAATTTTGTTCCTAAAGGTACATTTCACGTGTTTTCTAATAATAAAAACAGGCATAGCGGGTATGCAGAACATACCGGCCATGCATTCTATGGAATATTGGGAGGGAATCCGGATAGTGTAAAGAAGACAATCGTATTAGTGCCGGTTAGCCTTCAACAAAAGCGAATGTTTGACAGTATAGCCACCTGTTATCTCGCAAATACGCCTTATGATTATGCCTTTTTTGGCATGAGATGCGGAGCCGCAACTTACGAGGTGCTGGCACAGTTAGGGATATTGAAAAAATACACCAACAGGAAAACATACCGGAAAATATTCTATCCTAAAAAGCTTCGGAAACGCCTCTTAAAAAAAGCAAAGCAAGAAGGCTGGACCGTGATAAAGCAACAAGGATCCTGCAAAAGAAAATGGGAGAGGGACTAAACTCCTGTATAATTAAAAGGAGTTATGGCCTTTAATTCTTTTTTTACTTCCGTTGAAACTTTTAGCGTACTGATAAAATGGTGGATGGCTTTTTTATCAATAGCACTACTTCCCCTGGTTAGTTCTTTTAATGCTTCATAAGGTGCAGGGTAGTTCTCCCTTCTTAAAACAGTTTGTATGGCTTCTGCAACCACAGCCCAGTTATTATCCAGGTCTTTATGAATAGCCGTTTCGTTGAGTACTAATTTTTCAATTCCTTTTTCAATAGATCTTATAGCCAGTATCGTATGTGCTACAGGAACGCCAATGTTCCGCAACACGGTGGAATCAGTTAAGTCTCTTTGTAGTCTTGACACTGGAAGTTTGGCCGAAAAATGTTCCAGCAGCGCATTGGCAATACCCAGATTGCCTTCAGCGTTTTCGAAATCGATCGGGTTTACTTTATGCGGCATGGCGCTGCTGCCAATTTCACCCTTTTTGGTTTTTTGTTTGAAATAATCCATGCTGATATAGGTCCAGATATCACGGCAAAAATCTATCAATATGGTATTGATACGTTTCACTGCGTCAAAATGTGCGGCTAAAGTGTCGTAGTGTTCAATTTGTGTTGTGAACTGCTGACGGTCAAGTCCGAGTTTTGTTTCTACAAATTCATTCGCAAATTTCACCCAGTTGTATTTAGGGTAGGCCACCTGGTGAGCATTAAAATTACCGGTTGCTCCGCCAAATTTAGCAGTGAATGGAATATAGCTGAACAGTTGTATTTGATTTTCTATTCTTTCCACAAACACCATCATTTCTTTTCCCAGCCTCGTAGGCGATGCAGGTTGCCCATGGGTTTTCGCCAGCATGGGAACAATTTTATAATCCTCCGCCATTTTATGTACAGCAGCCTGCAAATTGATTACCGCTGGTAAATATTCATGCTCCATTGCATGTTTCCAGCTTAAAGGAATGGAAGTGTTGTTGATATCCTGTGATGTAAGACCAAAATGTATCCATTCTTTCAAATGGCCTGCATTGCATTTATCCAAAACGGCTTTTAAAAAGTATTCAACGGCCTTCACGTCATGATTGGTGATTTTTTCTGTTTCCTTAATCTGCTCTGCATCCGCAATAGAAAACCCGGCAACAGTATTCAGTAATTGCGTTTTTATTGTGGCAGGTAATTTGAAAAATTTTTTTTCAGCAAGAAAGATAAAATACTCCACTTCCACCAGCACCCTGTATTTGATAAGCGCAAACTCGCTGAAATATTCGTCCAGGTGCTGCAGTTGTTTACGGTATCTTCCATCTACGGGGCTAATGGCTGTGAGTGCTGATATTTCCATAATATAATCTGAGGCCGCAAAGATAACTGCTGCTGCGGAAAAAACAGGCCCTGACCGTATCTTTGCCGGATGAATTTGAACACGGAAGCAAGTGCAATAAAAACAAAAGTGGGTGCAGTAAATTATCTTAATACAAAACCCCTGGTATTTGGTTTGGAAAAAGGATTGATGAAGGATGAAGTTGAGTTAATGTATGACTATCCAGGCAAAATTGCAAAGGCGCTGTTAGAGAATTCGATTGATATTGGCCTGGTGCCGGTTGCCATCATCCCTGATTTGAAAGAACATCATATTGTTGCGGATTACTGCATAGCTGCCGACGGGCCGGTTGCGAGTGTTTGTCTTTTTAGCGAAGTGCCATTAGACGAAATTACAACTGTATTACTCGACTACCAGAGCCGGACTTCTGTAATGCTCGTTCAATATTTGCTGAAAGAATATTGGCAGGTGAAACCCGTGTTCAAAAAAGCTGGCGTGGATTTTATCAGCGAAATAAAGGGCAGCACGGCAGCAGTAGTGATAGGCGACAGGGCATTTAAACAGCGGAAAATTTCACCTTTTATCTATGACCTTGCTGAAGCATGGAAACTACATACCGGACTACCCTTTGTATTTGCAGCCTGGGTAAGCAATAAACCCGTTCCACCTCATTTTATAGAAGCATTTAATGCAGCCAATGAATATGGCTTGCAAAGGCTGGACGAAGTAATAAACGAAAATCCCTGCGACGAATTTGACCTCAAGAAATATTACACACAGTATGTACAATACAGGCTGGATGATGCCAAACGCAAAGGCCTCCAAAAATTTTTAGCCTGGTGCAACCATTTCAAGCAACAGGCCCAGGCGGTTTGATCCTTTAAGTTCTCTTTTCAGTAATAAGCCACCATTTTTTTCGTTATTCCTTTTAGTTCCACAGGAATCTATCCTGCATTCTATCATTTTGTCCCATTTATAAAAACGGCCAATGAAGAAATTGCTTTTTCCATGCTTATTCGTATTGTCTGTACAAACCCTGTCCGGACAGGCACTTAATTCGCAAAAACTGGTTGAAATATTCACTGTGCCAGCGGCTAAATTTGATGATTGGGCTGCCCGGAGAAAGTTTATGTTTACTTTTAATACAAAGAACGAGGATACGCTTATTAAACATTACGAATTCAAATCAGCAATAAAAAAGGGCAAATTGCTTGATTCTATTCCACGTGCCATTTTGTGTAAGGAGTTTGAGAAAGATTTCCAATTGATATATCAAACAGCCTCCGGAGATGAATTTCTTGCGTTGATAAAAGAGCTCAAAGCAATGGGTTTTTACTGCAATATGGAAGGCGAACCGGGCAAAACAAACCTGTTTTACCAGCACAAGGATTTCACCATTAAAACATACAATGAAATAAAGGACAGTATCCTTTTTTATTCTCTCCAGTTTCATGAGCAGGATTTTCCCGATCCACAAGAGGTAAACTATGCTGATGACCTGTTGCATTTTCCCTCGCATGAATACCTGGTGCACTATTTTGGAGAGGAGAATGTAAAAAAGGACTTCTATTATTTCTCTGGTAACGAGCTGGCCAATTGTTCTGTGCTTTTTAGTAACACACCAAGGCAGGCAGTTTTTATATGGAAGGATGAAATAAACAGGAGAGGGATAGATGATGTATTGTTTGGAAGCCAGCAAAAATTAAAAAGTGCTGTGGGAACAGGCAGCTTTGTGGCTGAAAGCGAATGGCATTTCAAAAGCGGTGTTCATCCCGGTATGACCTTATATGAACTCAGGATTTTAAATGGTGATGATATTCATTTTTATGCCGGCAGTTCCACCAAACCCGGGACAGTAATAACCGGAAATAAAGGAAAACTCGATTTTTACAAAGAGGAGATCATATTAGGCTGTGTCAACTGTAACGATAGTAATTTTGGCAAGGCTGAAATGCTGAATGCTGATGATGCCATTGCAGATGGAAAGATCCTGTTTGTTTTTTCAGTAGCGCTCAATGCAGATGCTAAAAATAAAAAAGTGCCTGACGAGCCTGTAGTAAGCAAGTAATGGGCTGTCTTTACAATCTTTTAAGGTTCCGTTAATTTCGCCAGCAGGTCAAAATATTAATCCTTATAAGGTACCTTTGCAGCCGTGCAGGAACAAACAAATTATGCTGGACTTAAAACTACCAACTGGGGAGCAGCGCTTGAAAATACCCGGTTTAGAAACAAGCTGATCGCCGGGGTGATCATGCTGACCTGCATCCTGCTTTTATTTCCGTATTTTTTTGCTTATATCGAAAAGCGAAATGGGGTGATCCTGGATGATATACTTCTTCGGTATATTGGCCCGGTTGACCTCTCTATCCCCATCTTCATAATTATCTGGTCAACTACATTGCTTTTCATAATCAGGAGTTTTTATTTTCCGGTCATCTTTATCAATGCGGTTTATTGTCTCAGTTTTCTTAGTTTAATGAGAATGCTATCCATTTATCTTACACCGCTTGACCCACCGGCAACTCTTATCGCCATTAAAGACCCGCTTACCAGTATCACTTATGGAGGCAAAGATGTATTTATGACGAAAGATCTTTTCTTCTCCGGTCATACCTCCAATATGCTGATGCTGGCCCTTTGTTTTGAAAAGAGAAATGACAGGCTGATTGGTTTTTTAGCTGCTGTATCAGTTGGGGTGCTGGTACTTTTTCAGCATGCGCACTATACAATTGACGTAGTAGCGGCTTTTCTTATCACAGGTTTCGTGGTGCTATTTGGCAAAAAGGCTGCAGAACATTAAAAAAACTCATTTAAAGGGACAGTTTTAGGTCACTCAAATATGCCTAAAAAACGAATTCCCTCCCGAGAACGGGAGGGAATTTCTTTAACCCTTAAAACAACCAACATGAATGATGTTGATTCCTATGAGTGCAATTTCAGGTTTTGTTATGACATACGCAACATTTTTTTTAGTTTTTTTTAATTTTTTTTTTAAGAGGTTCCCGGCCTGGTAAAATAAGATGATCAGATACGTAAAAACCTCCTGGATTTCAGGAGTTTTTTTAGAACTTATCAGAGTGGTTTATATACAGACCTGACAATAATATACCATATATTGCGTAGAGTGGAGTTGTATATAAGTCCAGGAAAATACCTAGGAAAGTGCGATCTCCAGTACCTGCTGCATGGTTTTTACATAATGAAACTTAGTGCCTTTTATAAAAGCGGGATTTATTTCTGCCACATCTTTTTCGTTTTGCCAGCACATAATGATTTCTTTTAACCCTGCTCTCTTTGCTGCCAGCACTTTTTCTTTGATACCTCCAACTGGCAACACCTGTCCCCTGAGGGTGATTTCTCCTGTCATTGCTAAGTATGGCCTTATCCGCCTGTTGGTAAATGCACTGGTCAGTGCTGTCATCATCGTGATGCCGGCACTGGGCCCGTCTTTGGGAACGGCTCCTTCCGGTATGTGAATATGAACGTTCTTTTTGATGAACATCTCCGGGTCAATATCAAACTTTTTAGCGTTTGCCTGCAGCCAGGTATAAGCTGTGGAAGCACTCTCTTTCATCACATTACCAAGGTTACCTGTCATTTTTAATTCGCCCTTGCCATCACTTAAAGTGGTTTCTATAAAAAGTATATCACCTCCAACATAGGTCCACGCCAAACCGACAGCTACACCCGGCATATTGGCTACCTTATACATATCATTGGTAAACCTTGCCCTGCCCAATATCTTTTCCAGGTCCTGTTGTGTAAGGGTCGGTTTTATCTTTCCCTTAACAGCATATTGTTTTGCCAGGTTACGCATAACTCCAGCCAGTTGCCTGTCGAGGTCACGTACACCGCTCTCCCTGGTATAGTCTTCAATTAATTTTTCCAGTACTTTATCTGCAATTTTTATGTTTACATCCTTTAAACCATGCGCCTCTTTTTGCTTTGGCAACAAATGACGTTTGGCTATCTCTATCTTTTCTTCCACTGCATAACCGCTCAGGTCAATTATTTCTAACCGGTCTCTTAATGCTGGCTGAATATTGTTTAGGTTATTGGCCGTAGCAATAAAAAGCACTTTACTCAGGTCGTACTCCAGCTCAAGGTAATTATCATAAAAATTATTGTTCTGCTCCGGATCTAATACTTCCAGCAATGCTGAAGAGGGATCACCCCGGTGATCGGTTCCAATTTTATCAATTTCATCCAGTATCATTACCGGGTTACTGCTTTTTATTTTTCGGATAGACTGGATAATGCGGCCAGGCATTGCACCAATATAGGTTTTACGATGTCCACGTATCTCGCTTTCGTCATGCAGGCCGCCTAAACTAACCCTTACATATTTACGGGCAACAGCGTTGGCGATACTTTTTCCTAAACTGGTTTTACCGATACCCGGCGGGCCAACAAAGCAAAGGATCGGGCTTTTCATATCTCCTTTTAGTTTCAACACAGCCAGGTACTCCAGTATCCTTTCTTTTATTTTATCCATGCTGTAATGGTCATGGTCCAGTATCTTTTTCGCCTTCTTTAAGTCGTATGAATCTTCTGTGTAGTCAAGCCAGGGCAGATCAAGCATCAGGTCGAGGTGATTGTATACAACGGAATAATCAGGTGTACTGGGATGCATTCTTTCCAGCTTCTCAATACCTTTTTTAAACATGTCCCTGGCGGCATCTGTCCATTTTTTTGTTTCAGCCTTCTTCAGCATGTCTTTTACTTCCGCCACATTATCGCCACCCAGTTCTTCTTTGATGGCTTTCATTTGCTGCTGCAAAAAGTATTCTTTTTGCTGTTTGTCCAGCTCAGCCCTTGTTTTATTGGTGACTTTATTTTTAAGTTCTGTGTACTGAAGTTCAGTGTGTAACAAATTCAGCAATAGTTCTGCCCTGGCTTTTATATGGTTGGTTACCAGCAGGCGTTGTTTGTCTTTGATATCACTGCTGAGGTTGCTGCTTACAAAATGAATCAGAAACGCAGGGTTTTCAATATTCTTTAAAATAATACCGGCCTCGCTGGGCAGGTTGGGAGAAAGGGTGATGATCTGGGATGCCAAATCCTTAATACTGCCTGTCATAGCAGCAAAATCCGGGTCATCTTTCACCACTTCTTCTTCCAGGAGCACTACTTTTGCTTTAAAGTATGGGTCGTCGGTTGTTATCTCATCTATCTTAAATCTTTTTTTCCCCTGGATAATAATCGTAGTTCCGCCATCGGGCATTTTTATCAGTTTAGCAATTTTTGCCACCGTTCCAATTTCTTCCAGATCGCTTACGGTAGGTTCTTCCACGCTACTGTCTTTTTGCGCTATCACACCTATCAATTTGTCACCCTTGTAAACATCCTGTACCGCCTTAATGCTCTTATCTCTGCCCACAGTGATGGGCAAAACCACGCCGGGAAACAAAACGGTATTTCTTAAAGGCAGGATGGGCAAATCGCCTGAAATGCTTTGCAGGCCTTCTTCTTCGGATCCGTCTTCGTTTAAGGGAATGATAGGCATAAACTCCATTTCGTCTTCGCCGCCCTGTAAAATGTACTGGTTATGGTTCATAATTCAATATATAGTCAAAATGTCAAAATGTACAGCGGAATAGCTGTTTTTTTAGTGGATGTATATATTGACAACATTAATGCCGGAATGGCCAAAGGGGCAGTTAGTAAATGCCAAGGCGAATATCTGAAGATGGGATAATGTGATGATTTGATAATTTGAAAATGGGAAAATGTGAAAATGTGAAAATGGGAAAATGGGAAAATGGGAAAATTTGACAAGAGAAATTGGGAATAGATGATTTAAAGGTTGACTCATTCAATGCAGGATATATTATTATGCTGATTTGCTTATTGCTTATTGCATATTGTTCATTGGATAATGCCCGTTATTTTTGCCTTCATGGATATCGACTGCACCCATAAGGAAATGGAAATATTACATAAGATCAGCGATGCTGCTACGGCGTTGCAGCTGCCCTGTTACCTTATCGGAGGTTTTGTAAGAGACAAGATCATCGGCAGGCCCACTAAAGACATGGATATTGTTTGCCTTGGGGATGGTATTTTATTGGCGGAAGAAGTATCAAAAAAATTTTCATCCAAACCTGAAGTGAACTTCTTTAAGAATTTTGGTACTGCACAAATAAAATCCGATGGTTGGGAGATAGAGTTTGTGGGGGCAAGGAAGGAAAGCTACAACCGCAATAGCCGCAAACCTGAAGTAGAACCGGGAACCCTGGAAGACGACCAGGACAGGAGAGACTTCACCATCAATGCACTTGCTATCAGCCTGAATAAAGATGACTTTGGCAAATTGGTAGATCCCTTTAACGGGGTAAAAGATATAGAAGCCAAACTGATACAAACCCCACTGGAACCGGAAAAAACATTTAGTGACGACCCTTTGCGTATGATGAGGGGAATACGTTTTGCAACCCAGTTAAATTATACCATACTACCGGCAACTTTTGCTGCCATTAAAGAAAATGCTCACCGGATAAAAATAGTAAGTGGTGAACGCATTGCAGATGAACTTAATAAAATTTTACTTACAGCAAAACCTTCCGTTGGTTTTGACCTGTTATATAAAAGTGGTTTGTTAAAGATCATCTTTCCTGAAATGGTTGCACTGGCTGGTGCTGAGTATATTGATGGACATGGACATAAAGATAATTTTTATCACACCCTGCAGGTTGTGGATAATGTATGCACGGCAACAGATGACCTTTGGATACGCTGGGCAGCTGTACTGCATGACATTGCCAAACCTGCCACTAAGAAGTTTGAAGAAGGCCATGGCTGGACCTTTCATGGGCATGAAGTGGTGGGAGGAAGGATGGTGCCAAAGATCTTTACCAGGTTAAAACTGCCGCAAAATGATAAGATGAAATTTGTTCGTAAACTGGTGGAACTGCATCTGCGTCCCATCAGTCTTACAAAAGAGAGTATAACTGATTCGGCTATTCGCCGGTTGTTGTTTGATGCCGGGGAAGATTTTGATGCGCTGATGATGTTATGCAGGGCTGATATCACTTCAAAGAACAAACAAAAAGTAAAACGCTACCTGGAGAATTTCGAACTGGTGGAAAGACGCTGCGAAGAAGTGGAAAACAAAGATCAAATAAGAAACTGGCAGCCACCCATTACAGGCGAGATCATCATGAACACATTTAATTTGCCGCCATGCAAAACGGTGGGTGATATTAAAAATGCCATACGGGAAGCTATCCTGGATGGTGTAATTCTTAATGACTTTGATGCAGCCTATGCTTTTATGATAGAAAAAGCAGCAGAACAGGGTGTGGCCCCAAAGTAAATTTTGGCTAAATGACCTGCTGGATTGATCTCCATCACAATGTCAAATTTTCAACATGAAAAAATTACTACTGTTAATCAGTTGTCTTTGTTTGTGTACCATCCATTATGGTCAGCAGGTGAACATAAAAGATTTTGGCGCCAAGGGCGATGGCATCCAGGATGATTTGGCTGCATGGGACAGTGCCATTTCTTATGTACTAAGCTTCCCTCAATATCAAACACCTGAAATCATAGTTCCCGCAGGCGTGTACAGGTTCACTAATACATTGATAATTGGTGGTTATGCAATAAAAGCTGCGGATTGTTATGTTTCTGCACCGGTGAAAAAATATTCAAAAACAACAAAGCTCAATAGCCGCGAATTCCAAAAGGGCACCAGGAGCGCCAGCATTAAGATTGTGGGTGTAGGTACGGTATCGATATATGCAGACTTTAATGACAGTTCCGAGTTGAAACCGGTAATTTCTTACCAGGCAGCTGGAGATACAAGGAATTTAACCAGTACAAGGCAGTACACTGCAGAAATAAATAATATTGGCATTTATGGAAAGGGAAGTTTTACTAGTGGAGGTAAACCCATTTTAAGAGAAAAACCAGACTATAGAAGAAACAACCAGGTAGGTATTTTGGCCATTTACACGCATAATATTAAGTTGAACCAGGTTCTTTTTTGGGGTTTAAAAGAAGGTCTGATGCTGAACAACTGCTATTTGATGGATATTAGAAACCTTAAATTTGAATACTGCCAGCGGGGCATATACGAAATACAAAACCATTCGGGTAAACTGGAAAACATTGCTGCATATTTTTGCGACAAAGGCATAGAAATGAGGAGCAACCAACTGGTGACGGATGTTTATTATGCTCATTCATGCGGCATTGGCCTCCATGTGGCAGCATCCAACAATTTATTCAATTCTGTTTACCTTGAAAGTTATAATTCAGGTGAAAGCCAGTTAATTATTGGCGATAACCCGGGGGAACCCAATGCCTCTAAAAATTTGTTGAGCGGGCTGGCCTTTAACATGCTTACAATCGTTGCTCTTAAAGCAAACAAAAGCATTGGTAATGGCATAACATGGAAAGACAATGCCCGCCGGATGAATGTCAATGGAGGTGTTATACAAACCTGTACATTTAAATACCCTGCTCACAAACTTGTTAAGGTAAGATATGAAGGGGTGACGGGCAATTTGCCAGCAGCCATTTCAACCAAATTAGATTGACTTGTCAAAAAGCCGAAAAACAAAACTTGTATAGATGAGGCTTTTTTCTCAAATCGTATTTCTTCTTTCGTAATTTTCCCATTTTCGTTTCTAATCCCTAATTTCGTTTTATGGCAATATTAAAATTCAGGGTTTATTGGGAAGATGATGACAGTGTTTACAGGGATATCGTGATACGTCATACCCAAAGCTTTGCAGACCTTCATACCACTATTTTAAAAAGCTACGAGTTTGACAGTAAGCATAAAGCTACTTTTTACCGCAGCAATGACAGATGGGTAAGGGGACGGGAGATTTCGCTTGAAAAGTATGAGGATAAAACCTACCAGGCAGATCCATTAATAATGGCAGATACACTGATGGGATCGGAAATAAAAGACCCCAACCAAAAATTTATCTATGTGTATGATTTCAATAAACTCTGGACATTCAGGGTGGAACTGATACAGGTAGATAAAGAAGAAAATAAAAAACTTACCTATCCTGGTTGCATCCGCACAGAGGGTATTGCACCTCCGCAGTATGGTACCAAGGGGCTTGTTGACAGCCGCCTGGCTGAGGTGGAAGAAAAATATGACCTTAACTCTGCTGCTATGCTGGATGGATTTAGTGAAGAAGATGAAGATGGCAATGCCACTGGTACTGGTGCTGAAGAAGAAGCCGGAGCCGAAGAAGCAGGTGAAGAATTTTAATAAGCAATTTTTAATAACAGAAAAGCCTGACCGAGTCAGGCTTTTTTGCTGATATATTTTACGGCTCTTTACAAGCCTTTTTAAAATATGAAACATACCTGCATAATCATTGTTGGTCCTACAGCCGTTGGAAAAACGGCATTAGCTATTGAAGTTGCAAAATATTTTTCCACGGAAATAATATCCTGCGATAGCCGCCAATGTTTTAAAGAGCTCAATATTGGGGTAGCTAAACCTTCTGCTGAAGAACTTGAAGCTGTTTCGCATCATTTCATCAATTCGCATTCGATACTAGACACTGTTAATGCTGCTGTGTTTGAACAATATGCGCTGGAAAAAGCTGCACATATTTTTTCAAAACAACCGGTGACTGTAATGGTGGGGGGCACCGGGCTGTATGTAAAAGCATTTTGTGATGGCATAGATGAAGTACCTCAGGTGGAAGTTGCGGTAAGAACAGCTGTAATGGAAAAATATAAAACTTTTGGTATAGAGTGGCTGCAACAGCAACTAAAAGAAAACGACGATACTTTCTTTAAAAACGGTGAGATGCAAAATCCTCAACGCATGATGAGGGCACTGGAAGTAAAATTGTCAACAGGAAGATCGATCCTTGATTTTCATTCAAAACAAAAAAAAACAAGAGATTTTAATATCATTAAAATTGGAATGGAGATGCCAAGATCTGTATTGACAGAACGTATTAATAAACGGGTTGATACAATGATGCAGGATGGGCTGGAAGATGAAGTAAAAGCTTTAGTTCCTTATAAAGAATTGAATGCACTGCAAACAGTAGGCTACCGGGAAATGTTTAGTTATATAAATAAAGAAATAAGTCTTTCACAGGCCATTGAAACAATTAAAATAAATACCCGACAATATGCTAAAAGACAGATGACCTGGTTTAAAAAAGATGACCGCATTCAATGGTATGACTGGACACTCGCAGAAAACAGGGTTAAGCTCTTTAACCACCTTAAAGAATTGCAATAAAAAGACCACCTGGTTTCCCGGTGGTCTTTCAATAATCATACTTATAAAAAAGTTGGATTGTTTTCAATTCCCGTAAATTTCAGAGTAAGCAAGGCGGTTTTTAGGAATTGAACAAATAAAAAAGGTTTTTCACAAGTGCTTATCAATTGGACTATCGGTTATAGATTTGATTGTTTATTGATATTGCAAAGTACCATCATTATTTAATCCCCTGCAATAGAACATTCGATGAAGATGGCTTAGAACTTATCAAGTGCTGTTGTAGTGCAAATTCTACGCAAACGGTTGCAATTTGTAGTACAAGGTTTTATTTGGTTAAAAATAGCCAATTACTGTTAAATTCAGGGTTCAACCAAAGGTCTCTTTTTCTTTGGCATAGCGTTTGGCTAATGGGTAGTAACCTGTTAACCGGCCCTATCATCCCGGCAATAAGGATTTACCTGTAAACTTCCCTTACCAGTTACAATCAAGATTAAGTTTTGTACTGTATCGTTATTTTAATTTGATGTTATACATCATACAGTGAATGTTTTGTCAAAACGCCCCCGTTTGTTTAAAAATTAAAAAATAGATTAAATGAAGAAAAGCTTCGTATGCCTGGTGCTGTTTTTTACCGTGATCAATTTTCCTGCTTCGGCTAAAAACTTTTATGTAGCAGCCAACGGAAATAATAACAACAACGGCACATCTCCTTCTTCTCCCTGGCAGAGTATTGCAAAATTAAATGCTTCATTCAACAGCATTGTTGCTGGCGATAGTATATTATTTAGAAAAGGAGATACATTTTATGGTGCCATTGTAGTTGGCAAGTCGGGCGTTTCGGGCAGACCCATCGTGATAAGCGCCTATGGTTCGGGGAATAAGCCCATCATTACTGGTTTTGTAACGGCTTCTTCGTGGACAACGGTAAGTACTGGTATCTACCAGGCGTATATACCGGGTGCAAAAAGCACTTTGAATATGGTTGCGCTGAATGGTAATGCACAGGCATTGGGAAGATATCCAAACGCAGATGCTGCTAATGGTGGTTACCTGAGTTATGAAACATACACTGGTGCCACTTCCATAACCGACGCACAACTTACCGGTACAACCAACTGGACGGGTGCTGAAGTTGCAGTAAGAAAAAAATTGTGGGTACTTGATCGTGGTAAGATAACTGCCCAGAGCGGCGGCAAATTAACTTTTGTCAATACCAATGGGTCCACATATACCGGTTCTAACGGTTACGGGTACTTTATTCAAAATGATGTTCGAACGCTCGACAGGCTGGGTGAGTGGTATTATAAATCCGGTACCAGGTACCTGCAAATGTTTTTTGGTACAGTATCACCTGCCGGATATACCGTAAAGGTTAGTTGCATAGATACACTCCTGACTTTGTCTGCTAAGAGTTATATCAATATCAGCAACTTGTCTTTTGAAGGTGCTAATGGCAATGCCATCTTTACTTTGTCTGGCAATTATATTAAAATACAATACTGCGATTTTAATAATTCCGGAACCGGGGCTATCAACAGCTCACTAACCTCTAATCTTTTGATTGAAAATTGTAATATCCGTAATAGTTTAAGCAATGGTATTTTAGCTATAGCCAGCGCAGGGTCTGCAATTACCATTCGCAATTGTACTGTAAAAAATACTGGCATATTGCCCGGCATGGGCCTAAGCAATGGTAATTCATACAAAGGCATTATGGCCAGCACCAACAACCTGCTGATTGAATATAACACGGTAGATACAACAGGGTATGTTGGCATTGAGTTCCAGGGCAGCAATGTAAATGTGCGGTACAATGTGGTAAACTATTTTGATTGCGTAAAAGATGATGCTGGTGGCATTTATACGTATGCTGCAGGTACAGATGCCAGTCCGGCAACAGTTTATACAAACAGAACCATCAGCAACAATATTGTAATGAACGGGGTAGGGGCGCCATTTGGAAGAAACTCCACTTCTCCTTTTGTTACCGGTATCTACCTCGATGGCAGAACGATGAATGTAAACGTACTAAACAATACAGTATTTAATAATGGTAAAAATGGCATTCATTGCAACAATCCCCAAACGGTGACCATCCGGGGTAACACATCTTTTAACAACCTGAATGCAATGAGTATTATGCGCTGGGCACATATCGGCGCCATCAGGAATGTAGCAATAAAGAACAATATTTTTTATCCTAAGCTGGCCACACAGCGGGCATTCTATTATACCAATTCCGGTATCAATGAACCTGCCACTACCACGCTTTCGTCTGCCTTGGCAAACCTAGGCACTATTGATAGTAATACCTACAATATGGTTAACCCGACAGGTTTTAATTTTGAAATATACAGCAGTACCGGTGGCGCATTGATACAGTCTTCACCTTATTCACTTGAAGCATGGAAGGCAGTGACAGGTAAAGATCTGAATGGCAGAAAACCTGTAAAAGTTCCTGTTGAACATGCTGTTAATAGCCTTGTAGGGTTAAATAAATTCAGCAATGGACTATTTAATACTGGTATTAGCGGGCTTACAGTATTTGGATCAGGTGTAAGTGGTGTATGGGATAATTCTGGTAAGATCCTGGGCGGCGCTTTGAGGATAAATTTTACTGCGCCTGCAGCCAACAAATACATTTTGCTGCACAGCCCCATCGGTGCGGTAAACTCCGGAAAAAAATATGTACTTCGCTTTAGTACGAATGGCACCACGCAGCAGGGTATTACGAGGGCGTATATACGCAAAACCGGTTCTCCTTACAGTAATCTTACTCCCATACAAACAAAAACCTTTGGTACCGGCAGAAAAGACCACGAGTTTTTATTTAACGCTCCTGCAACTGATGCAGGTGGAAGTTTTGTAATTGAACTGGAGCAAAACTCCGGAACCACCTATATCGACAATGTTGCATTCTATGAGGTAACGGCAACCCGCTATGATACCGAATCGCAACTGCGATTTGAATATAATGCTACAAGAACTGCAAAAACGATCGGCCTTGATGGTACTTACACAGGTGTAGACGGCACTAATTATACTTCAGTAACGTTGCAGCCATTTACTTCCATTATACTTGTAAAAGCACCTGGAGTTACCCTGGCAAGAATGGCCGCTGACACTTCAACTACTGATTCAACTTTTTTAGGCGAAGCCAGCTATAATGTGAAAACTGCAACTGATACACTGCCTGAAAATACCGTGTCTGTTGAAAAAACTGATGACACCGTAACCGTGGAAACGGTAACTAAAACCGTAGCAAAGGACACGGCGTCCGCTGTATCAAGGCCGAATGGAGTCGACCAGGCCAAGTCCAGGGAAATAGTTAATGTGTTCAATATCAAAGCTTATCCAAATCCATCCTCCAATTTATTTACAATAGACATGCAGGGAGGAAGCAATGAAAAAGTTACGCTGCAGGTATTCTCACTAGACGGAAGAATGATGTATCAAACAGTTGGTACAAATAATAGCAGGTTTAGCTTCGGGAATAGTTTAACGCCCGGGGTCTATATATTGAAAGTAAGCCAGGGCAGTAATACCCAGTCATTGAAAATTGTAAAATCAGGAAATTAAAGTTTGTTTATAACAGGTTGATGTGCCGGTCTGCAGGAGCCATACTGCAGCCGGTTTTTTTATAGTACCAGTTTCTTATCCAATGCCTTTTTCAATAAAACAATTTGTCCCAGGTGATAAGCATCGTGCTGCAAACAGCCCATTATTAACTGGTAATAAGTTTGCCCCGGTTTTGGCGAGGCCTTGTCAAGATCTTCCGGTTTAAATTGCAGGATAGTATTGCGCAATAAGTGGTAAGCACTTTCAAAATCCACCAAGGCTTGTTTCCAGTTTTCTTCATTGAGTTCATCTGGCAGGGCAAAGTCAGTAAATGGTGGTAATGTAAGACTTCCATTGAGCCGGTTTACTACTACCGTTCGCCAATAAATAATATGAAATACCAATTGCCAGATGCTGTTACTGTGACTGGTTAAAGTTTTTACAGCAAGCGCTGCGTCTGCATCATACAATTCATCTTTAAAATTAACACCGATCCAGCAATCTCCGTGCTGCAGGTCGGCAAATAGTTTTGCAATCCGTTTAATTTCTGCCATACTTACCGTTTGAATTATTTAATCAAAAGTAAGATTAAAAATATTTTTTAACACCCTATGATCCTGTCATGCAGCTGAAACGGGATTTGTTTGATTAATTTTATTCTATGAAAAAGCTTTTGATTACCTGCACGCTGTTACAATTTTGTATTCAAAGTTTTAGCCAGGAATGGACTTCTGAACAACTGCAAAAAGCCAATACGTTTTTTGATGAATACCGCCTGAGTGATACGGAAAAGGAAGTGATCAGATACATCAATCTTTGCAGGCTGTATCCCGCAGAATTTGCCAGCATCGAACTAAAAAATTATGAGGGCATTCCAACTATAGAAGACAAAAATTTTATAACATACAAGAATAGCCTGGTTAAAGAATTAAGCACTAAGCTGGCCTGCAATGCGCTGATGCCGGATGATTTGTTGTATGAGGATGCTAAATGTTATGGCAACGAGATTTCAAAGAACAAACGCAGGCCGCATGAGCGCATCAATTGTCTTACACGTAATTATGGCGAGTGTATCTATTTTGGCAGTGGAGAGGCAAAACATATCGCCTTGCAATGGCTGATAGACAGCGGCGTCGAATCGTTGGCACACCGTCGTATGTGCCTGTTGCCGGCTTACCGGAAGGCTGGTATTAAAGTGAATACACATTTTGAATATGCGTATTGTTCGGTGCTGGAGCTGGGGAAGTGAACCATGACTACCGATGTTTTAAAAAGCTGTTTATCTATTAAAAATTGAGGGGTTATAAGTAACGGTAAATGTGGGCTATGGTGTTCAGCCTGGTAGCTTTTGACGGGGTACAACAAGAATTAATTTGTATTGCTGGTTCGAAAGGTAGTGAAATAAAAAAAGGCTGTCGGAGGACAGCCTGCAGCATATTATAATTTCATTTACCCTTTAAACAATTCCAGCAACTGCGTCATTTTAGCTTTCAACTCTTTACGGTGCACAATAAAATCTAAAAACCCATGCTCCAGCAAAAACTCACTGCGTTGAAATCCTTCGGGTAAATCTTTTTTAATGGTTTCTTTAATTACACGGGGACCAGCAAAGCCAATTAAGGCACCGGGTTCACCACAGATGATATCTCCAAGCATAGCAAAAGAAGCGGTGGTTCCGCCAAAAGTTGGATCGGTGCAAAGAGAAATATACGGTATACCGGCGTCTGCCAGTTGAGAAAGTTTGCCGCTTGTTTTTGCCAGTTGCATCAACGAAAAAGCACTTTCCATCATTCTTGCACCACCGCTTTTATTGATGATCATAAAAGGAATGCGGTGCTGTATGCAATAGTCGCAGGCACGGGCAATTTTTTCTCCCATTACACTGCCCAGGCTGCCACCAATAAATTCAAAGTCCATGCAGGCCACTACAAAATCCTGCCCGGTCGTTTTACCGTGAGCAACCGTGATAGAATCGTGTATATCTGTTTTTGCATAGGTTTCATCCAGCCTTTTATTGTAAGGCTTCAGGTCAACAAAACCGAGGTAATCTTGTGAAACGATGTTGGCAAACAATTCCTGGTAAGTACCCTCATCGAACAGGAAATTAAAATATTCATCACTACCAATGCGGTGGTGGTAATCACATTTGGGGCAAACAGATAAATTTTCCTTGAGTTCGCTGATGGTACAGGTATATTTACAATTAGGACATTTACTCCAAAGACCTTCTGGTGCATCGGCCTTGTCTTTGGTTTCGGTTAAAATACCCTTTTTCTTCCTCTTAAACCATCCCGAGCCCGATGATTTCGCTTCTGTATCTAATGAGTTTGATTCCTGGCCTCCAAGGAAGGAGTCAAAATCTTCATCTCTTGTTACCATAGTCAATATATTTTCCAAAGCCTGAATCGTGGCAGGCGATGGGAGAGCAAAGGTAGGAGGTTTTAAGAAAAATGAGTTAAAGGTTGATTAGTTACGGGTTACGGGTTCAACACTTGAAAACCCGAAACCCATAACCCGCAACTACTATTTATTACGCATTCCTGTTTATACAATTCAAATCGTCAAATGCTACTTCTAATCTTTTAATAAAGGCTTCTTCTCCTTTGCGTAGCCATACTCTTGGATCGTAGTGCTTTTTATTGGGGGAATCAGGCCCATCCGGATTGCCCAACTGACCTTGCAGATAGCCTTCCATTTTTTTATAGTTATGCAGTACACCTTCCCAAAATGCCCACTGAAGATCAGTATCAATATTCATTTTGATTGCGCCATACCCAATAGCTTCCCTTATCTGGTGTTGCGGTGATCCACTGCCGCCATGGAATACAAAATACACAGGCTTAGGACCCGTTTTCAGTTCCTTTTCAATATATACCTGGCTGTTGTGTAAAATGATGGGAGTCAATTGCACATTGCCCGATTTATAAACACCATGCACATTGCCAAATGCTGCCGCAATGGTAAACAATTCACCAACCTTACTTAATTCGGTATATGAGTAAGCAACATGCGCTGGCTGCGTGTATAATTTTTCATTGTCGACATCACTATTGTCAACGCCATCTTCCTCACCCCCGGTAACACCCAGTTCAATTTCAATACCCATACCCAGCGGCGCCATACGTTTGTAAAACTCAACAGAAGTGTGAATGTTCTCTTCAATGGGTTCTTCGCTCAGATCCAGCATGTGTGATGAGAAAAGCGGCTGGCCTTTTTCTTTAAAATATTGTTCTCCTGCATCTATTAATCCACTAATCCAGGGTAACCATTTTTTTGCAGCGTGGTCGGTATGGAGCACCACGGGCACACCATAATACTTTGCTACATTATGAATATGCAATGCACCTGAAATACCACCAGAGATATTGCCTTGTAATTTATCATTTGGCATTCCTTTGCCCGCCATAAACTGTGCACCGCCATTGCTAAACTGAATGATAACAGGAGAATTTACCTTTGCAGCTGTTTCTAAAGTGGCATTGATGCTGTTGGTACCAATACAATTTACAGCTGGCATGGCAAACTGGTTGTCCTTTGCGTCGTTGTAAAGTGCTTTTAGTTCTTCGCCGAATAATACCCCGGCTCTGTATTTACCCATGATGTATAGTTTGATTTGTACAAAAGTAGTAGAATTTGGGTTTTTGACTAATGATATTTAATAAGTTGTGGAAAGTGCGGTATAAAAGTCAATGATAGAAACGATGGGTTTCAAAGTATTTAATAAGCACAAGCTTGCGAAACTCTTTGTATCAATTCAGTAAAATAAGCGGGGCCATACAGCAGGCGGCTGCCGTACCAGCTAAACATTTCCCCATCCACCAATAATATCTTTGTACCAGGCAACTGTTGCTGCAGTTCGTCTATATGTTTTTGTTTAAAGGGATAAGGTTCGGAGGATAGGAGGAGCAGCTTACATGCCTGCTGTTTTAAATATTTTATATCAACTTCCGGGTACCTTGTTTTTGAGGAATAAATATTTTGCAGGCCACATTTTGTAAGCATATCATGAATAAATGTATCGCCGCCAATGGTCATGTAAGGATTTCGCCAGATCAAATAGGCGGTATCGATCCGGTTCATTGGCCTGATGGCCGAAAATCCATCTTTGATCTTACTAATGATATGGTCTGCTTTTATTGAAGTGTGCGTAATCATTCCTATATCATTAATCATATTTACTGCATCTTCTAAAGTGTTTATATCTGTTACATATACATTACACTCACCAGCCAGGGCTTCCACCTGTTCTTTTACATTTTCTTCCTTATTAGCAATGATAAAATCGGGGTTTAGTGCTTTAACTTTTTCCAGATGGATGTTCTTTGTACCGCCAATAATGGCTTTTTCTTTTTTAGCTTCTGGCGGATGTACGCAAAACTTGGTGATACCTGCCACCTCCATATCCAAACCCAAATCATACAGCAATTCAGTTATTGATGGAACTAAGGAAATAATTCTTTTGGGTTGATAAGTTATTTGAGCAGGAGAGTAGAGCAGCATGCTGCAAAAATAGTAATTGATCAATATTCAATGTTCAATTAGATCGGCTTGTTGTGAAGCCGGCAGCGCTGCTTTGTATAAATCATTGCCGGTCTGACCTTCGGTACCGACTGGCTAAAAAGCAAAAACTCCCACTGTTGCCAGTGGGAGCCCTTGTTTGAACTGCTTGTTGAGGGCAGTTCGGGATCTTAATTTTTTAAGAGGGGTTTTCCTCTCCAGAAATAATTTACTTCTGGTTTCAGTGTTCGGTTTTTCTGACCATCATCGCTTTTGAGGGCATAGGTCTAGGAATTGGTTTTTCGGTTTTTCAAGGTTACGATCTTTTACAATTGTAACACTGGAATTGGATTTTGGTGTTCTTCTTTAGGATAGTTGAACTTTAGTTTTCACAGGAAGCCGTTTCTTGTTTTTATGTTTGGAAACTGTTACTTAAACGGCGGCTGAAAAATTTTATTATCAATTGCTTAACAAAAAAAACAGTGCAAAAAATGGAATGAAAAAATGAAGCAAATGAAAAGCGCTGCAGTTATGGATTTCATTAAATTTTCATTGATAAAAATGAACGGAAAAAAAATAAAATTCTATTTATAAGAAACCGGCTTTTTTCGTCTCTAAAATGGAATAGATACTGCTTGCAAATTTGTAGCTGTTCCGGCAACGTTGCCGGTTAAAAAAAGAAAAACTTCCATTGCACTGGACAATGGAAGTTTAAGTGAGTTTACTTGTTTGTACAACAAGTTCAGAAAGTTTAGCCGGAAAAATTTTATCCGGGTTTCAGCGTAGTTGGTTTTTCTAAAGCCTTTTTAAAGGCAAAGGATATTGGTAATATTGGTTTTTCAAAAACTGTTATCAGTAACAGTAAAGGATAGTGGTTTTTGTAACGTTCCAGGTTTTACACTGCGGTTATTACAGAACCGTGGTTTTTAAAAGGTATTGGGTTTGCTTTTCGATTGTTTGGAAAATTGTCCTGATTTTATATTATTATACTGATCAATAAAAGAAAAAATAGAAGTTGACTGATATTGGATTTCTAACAGCTTTTAATAAGATCTTGGATTGGAATCTTACACGGTTTGTCAGGATGATTGGATAGATTGATAATTAATATATCAATCAACTTCTGGTACAAATATCA
>JAKQJG010000197.1 GCA_029561305.1 Bacteroidota bacterium
ATTTATCAGCACACTTACACAATACAGGGAAAAGGCAACAGAACCATAACCAGTTATTTTTTGGCTTCCGGATCGTATACATACACAATTTCAAAGGGCGTGTTGACTAAGGAAGGGAGATATTTTCCCAGCCCAATATCATCTTTTTGCGGAGTGGGTTCTGCCACCGTATATGCCTTACCGTTATACATTACAGGCCGCCCCACTGGTTTTTTTAATTGTACCGCAATGGTTACATGCTCCGGGTACGAGAGTACGAGCATAGGGAGGTTGTAAATTTCTTTCACCAAATAAAAAAACAAAGCGGCCCTGTCTTCGCAATCACTTGCCTGGTACAATAGTGTTTGCTCAGGGGTAAGTCTCTTTTCTCTGCCATATGCAATGCTGTCTGGCTCAAACAGGAAGGCATACCTTGTAAAACGCATTAAAAAGTCAACCCCTTTTTTCACTTTCATACCGGCAACATGTTTTTTTAAAGCCGGTATCAGGCTTTGGTACGTTTGCCTGCTGAGTGGTATATTGAAATACGATTCATAATCCACCACCGGGTAGTTGGCAAACATTTGCTGTATGCTCGGGTTAAGCTTTACCGTAAAATGGCTGATGCTTTCATAATAATTAAAACGAAGTTCCCTGTCTATATAGGCACTGTTTTTTCCTTCAGGTATCCTTGTTACTTTATAAGAAAATGCTTTGCCTGTATTGGAATATCCTGTTTTTATTTCTTCATATTTCTCCTGTTTTATTTCAAAATATCCATAGTCGTGATAATTAATACAAACATACTGCCGGCCATCTTTGTAATAAAACGGGATATTGAAAATGGCATCTTCCGTTTGCACATAAAACAGCAGCCTGCCTGCGCCAGCCTTTAGCGTGGTATTGTAACCGGAACGTGTCAATAAAAACCATTTAAGCACCGTATAGCGTTCATAATTATTTTGCTTGGGGCTTATTTCCTGGGCAGTCTTCCTGATCAGCTGGTAGTATATCCAGTCATCTGTAAGATGATCATTTTTATACTGCATTAATGTGTCTGCCAGCAATTGGTAAGAAGCGTTTTCAAAATTTTGTTCATAAACTTTCACCAATTGTGCCAGTGTAATGCCGGTTGCAGCATTGGTATCTGCTTTGTTAATCTCCATACTTATTGTATCGCCATAAAAATCAAATTTCAGCGCTTGCTTTTGTCCCGGTAAAAAGATGGGAAGCAACAGTGATAAGGCAAACAATATGATGGAAAAACAGCGCAAGCCAATAATTTGTACTAAAGTAGATAATATTGCTTTAATACTTACTTAACGGCAGGTTAATACAGCCGGTTTATTTTCGGGTGCGTTTATTGATTTTTTCAAACTATGTTTCCTTAAGCAAATTACCCGGGACATAGATCCGGGGTACCGCTCCTTATTCTTAATGGAGCGGTTTTTTTATTTAATACTGCTGTAATGATATGGTAACATGCACCCATTTATTTTGCAATTCATAGCAATTATTCTTTTAAGTATGTAAAAACAAGTTGTCCCTGCACTCCGTTTTAAAAAGCTTGTACCGCCCTTTATTCTTAATGGGGCGGTTTTTATTATGCTGCAAAAATTATATTTGTATATTCAGTTTTTGCTAAACTTAATTGCTGCTGGTGAAACCTTCTATCATAACGAAACCACATTACCCCATTCTTGATGGCTTGCGTGGAGTGGCAGCATTAATGGTGGTGGTATTTCACTTTTGTGAAGCGCATGCTCCCAACCGTTTTGAACAGGTTATTAATCATGGTTATCTCGCCGTGGATTTTTTCTTTTTGCTTTCTGGTTTTGTTATTGGCTATGCTTACGACGACCGGTGGGGAAAGATTTCTCTTGCTCATTTTTTTAAAAGAAGGCTGATCAGGCTGCAGCCTATGCTTATAATGGGAATGATCATAGGGGCGATATTTTTTTATTTTCAGGGTGGGAGCCTATGGCCAGTAATAAATGAGACACCCGTGGTGAAAATGCTGCTGATCATGCTGGTTGGGTGTTTAATGCTGCCGGTCCCGGTTTCTTTCGATATACGTGGCTGGACCGAAATGTACCCTTTAAACGGACCGGGATGGTCTTTGTTTTTTGAATACATAGCCAATATATTGTACGGCACTATCGTAAGAAAATTTTCGCAATTCACACTGTCGGTATTTGTATTTTTATCTGCTTGCCTGCTGGTTCATTTGGCTGTATTTGGTAAACAGGGAGATGTAATCGGCGGCTGGTCGCTCACACCGGCGCAACTCCATATTGGTTTTGCAAGAATGTTGTACCCATTTTTTGCAGGTTTACTGCTTTGCCGCGTTGCAACCATTATTACAATTAAAAATGCTTTTCTCATAAGCAGCGTACTTTTAATACTGGTTTTGTCCCTACCAAGGATTGGTGGTGCAGAAAAGGTATGGATGAATGGCATGTATGAATCTGTTACGATCCTTTTTATTTTTCCTTTAATTGTATACCTGGCAGCCGGTGGCCTGGTGGAGGGCAAATTTGCAAAAAGGTTCTGCAAATTTCTTGGAGATATTTCCTACCCGGTTTATATCACTCACTACCCGCTGATTTATCTTTACACGGCCTGGGTATTGGATAAAAAATTGCCAGGTAATAATCCACTGTTGACAGCAGCGGGTTTCTTTATAGTCATTGTTGTATTAGCCTGGGCTTGTTTAAAATGGTTTGATGAACCGGCAAGAAAATGGCTGAGCAAAAAAACATAATAAATATTTAATACTGGTAAGCCATAATTGTTTGTATTTTACTGGAAATCATTTTTATGAACTGGCTTGTTCTCACAGTTGTTGGAATCATATGCATTGCCATCATTGTTTTAACTTTTTTAAAAGACAGGAAAGACGAGGAAGAATTTGAAGAACATGCACACAAGGATTATCCAAAACCACCGCATGACCACGATGATGCAGACCCGGAAGAAACACCGAAATAGTTTTAGTAAGTTTACCGGATGAAGCAAATTATTTTTATACTGCTGCTAAGTGTCTTCTTCTCAGCTTGCAATGATACAGCCAAACAATTCAAGGAAAAAAACGCTGTTGCAGACAGCATAGCTATCAATTTTTTTAAAGCAGGCGGCAAAATGGATACGGTAACTGCAGTAAAGATCATCAGGGATAAAAAAACAATCGATGAAATTGCTGGAATGATTGCTGCCAGTTCAGCTTCAATAAAGGATAAATGCACTTTCGACGGTTCCATTCATTTTTTCAAAAGCGACAGGGTGATACAGGATGTTTTCTTTAACAGCAGCAGTAAAGAATGCAGGCAGTTCCAGTTCCGGTTAAATGGCCATCATGCTGCTACGGAACTCGATGATAATGCAAGGGATTATTTATCCGTGCTAAAAAATAAATGATTTTTACATCGTTGCAGGTATGATACCTGTAGTTTGCTGATACAAAGTATTATTAAACTGAGACGTGCCTTTTTCAATGAACGTTTTTCTTAAAACCTGGTCAAGAATATCACTGGTCTCGTCTTTGTAATTTACAATGATTCTTTGTTTGTTATTCAGCCAGGCTTCCACTTTTTGAGTATGCTTTTTCTTCAGGCTTTTTATCACCGGCACACCAAGGTCTGCTGCACCGGCTGCATTGCAATGCTGTTCATATTGTTGTTTCATTGGAACCACCAATACTTTCTTCTGCATAAACAAGGCTTCAGCAGGTGTTTCAAAACCAGCACCGCATAAAATACCTTCACAACTGATAAAACTCTCCGTAAAGGCAGTGGCATTGACAGGCTGTATAAAGCAGTTCTTTTCTTTGTACGTTTTTTTGGTGTGTTTACTGAATACCTGCCATTCGATATCCCTGAATTGTTTACAAAATGAAATGATCTTTTCATCATCGTATGCAGGCAGGTAAACCGTATAATGCCCTTTATTTTTTACAGCTGCATTTCTTATTTCTTTTCTTATCACTGGTGTAAAAATATTATCACCATATTGCTTAAAATGAAAACCTACACCCGTCCTGCAAGGTGCGTAATACCGCAGTACCATTAAAGCAAACGGGTCAAACGTAGAAGGTTTGGGGGAGCTCTTATGCAACACTGCGTACTGGTGACTCATGGCAATACAGGGAATATGTTTTATCCTGCATGCCCAGGCGCTCAACGGTTCAAAATCATTTATTACCAGGTCATAGTTTTCAACCGGTAATTCTTTTATCTCGTTTAAAAATTTTTTACCCTGCAGTTGCTGCAATGTTTTATAAAAATCAACGCCGCCTTTTTTCCCAAAAATAAAGCTTAGCCCTTTCTTTTTATAAGTAAGCGGAGGGTTCACGCCAACATCTGCCTGCACTCCACTTAATAAAATGTCGAGATCGCATTTTTGTTGCAGCAAGGGCAGTATTTCATTGGCCCGGCTTACATGGCCATTGCCGGTTCCCTGTATAGCGTATAATACTTTCATGTTTACTAATTTGCGAGCCTGGCCCGTTAAGGCCTGGCTCTTATGTCAGGAAGCCTTTACAAAATCCTCCATCATCATTTTAAATAATTCTGTAGTACGCAGGTAGGCTGCTTCGTCTGTATAATATGCATTGTTTAATTCTGTAACAAGCCCGTCCTGCTGGTAATGATATACGGTCCATCGCTCATTTTGATATTCAAGTGCTGAAAGATTCTCAATCCAGTCGCCTGAATTAAGATAGTTCACTTTTCCTTCAGCAGTTTTTATGATCCTGTTGCAGGGCTGGTGAATGTGACCGCATATAACATAGTCATAGCCCTTTTCCACAGCAATCTCCGCTGCGGTTTGTTCAAAATTATTGATAAATTTTACAGCGCTTTTTACAGAGTTTTTTATCTTTTTTGAAAGCGAGATACGGCCGTAACCAAAAACTTTGCTGATATAGTTGATAACCGAATTGATAGCGATCAGCATGTCATATCCAACAGCACCCAATTTTGCAAGCCACTTGCTGTACTGCATGGTTACATCAAATACATCACCATGAAATATCCAGCTCTTTTTATTGTTAGCGTGATGAATAACCAGTTTGTTAACAATATGAAAGTCCCCAACAGAAAAATTTTCAAAACGTCGCAGCATTTCATCGTGATTGCCCGTAACATAATATACTTTTACTCCACGGCTAAGCATGCTGGTTATTTGTTTTATCACCTGCATGTGTGCAGGAGGCCAGTATTTTTTACTGAACTGCCAGATGTCAATGATATCTCCGTTTAATACTAAGATGAAAGGATCAATGGTGGAAAGATAACGGGATAGTTCATTTGCCCTGCAACCGTAAGTACCAAGATGAACGTCGGAAATAACCGCTATATCGATTTTTCTTTTTTCCAGGGATTGAAAGTTTACATAAAATTGCGATATGTGTATTGCTAAATTGTAAACACAGTGTTACCAAAATATCAAGGAACAACTGCATAGGGGCTGTTTAAAATGAAATACTTAAAACAGTTTTGTTATTTTGCAGCATGATGGTTGAAACAACAGGCAGGTCAAAACACATTACTTTTTTTATCGCTTATCTTTTTGTGCTGGCACCAGGTTTTTTTCTATTACTGTCTGAAGGAAAGTCAAAAAGTTTCTTGATCCTGAATGCTTTTCATACAGACTGGCTTGACCAGTTTTTTATTTATTACACAGAGCTCGGCAATGGGTTAACGATCGTGCTGTTGTCACTTTTTTTCTTTTTTGTTTTAAAGAAAAGGAAACTCGGCCTTACCTTCCTGCTGGCATATATATTCACAGGACTGCTGGCCCAGCTTATCAAGCCTCTTGCGGAGTCGCCAAGACCATTGGTGTTTTTTTCACCTGAGTGGCTTCCGTTTTTTATACGGGGAGTGATTCATACGGGCAACAGCAGTTTTCCTTCTGGTCATACCGTTTCGGCTTTTGCTGCCGCAGCAATACTAGCTTTGTATTGCAGAAGCAGTATACTGGAGGTGTTGTACCTGATATTGGCAGTTGCTGTTGGTTTTTCAAGGATCTATTTGTCACAACACTTTTTGATTGATGTGCTGGCCGGTTCTTTTGTGGGCGTTGCGGGCGGACTGTTATGTGTGTATTGGTGCAGAAATATCAAAGAAGAAAGACTGGTATTTAAAAAGAATCAGCAGTTTTGATTTTATTGTGTTGCAAGGCCAGTTTATTTTTTCTTCACCATAAAAAACTATCATAAAAACATTCCTGTGGCATGATTTTTCGAGTGGAGGCCAAAGTCCAATTCGTATCATTTGAACTACCGCCGCCACACATTGCTGCTCATTGCTGTTGCAACCATTCTCAGGATGATTGTTGCAGGTACACTTGAACTGGGCAATGATGAGGTTTACTACCGCTTATTTGCCCAACCCCTTCAATGGAATTATTTTGACCATCCGCCCATGGTTGGCTGGCTGATCAGGTTAAGTACTTTTAATTTATTGCTGGACAATGCTTTTATGATCAGGCTGGGTGCCATTGTTTGCAGCGCTGTTGCCACCTGGCTAATGTATAAATGCGGTGAACGCCTGGTGAATGGTTACACAGGTTTTTTGGCTGCCTTGTTATATACGGCTACTATTTACGGAAGCATTATCGCCGGCACATTTGTTCTTCCCGATTCACCACAGATGGTTTGCTGGGTAGGATCTTTGTATCTGTTAATTAAGATCACAGAAACAAAATACCTTACAAAAAAATCCGCAAAAAATATTTTGTGGTTTGGCGTACTAACAGGGCTGGGTATGCTTTGTAAAATACATACGGTGTTCTTATGGCTTGGCTTCCTGTTATACCTTTTGCTATATTGCAGGGACTGGTTAAAGCACTGGAGCATTTATGCAGCAGCCTCCATCACGATCCTGTTTTTTACACCGGTACTCTTGTGGAACGTACAGAATAATTTCATAACCTTCTTTTATCATGGAGAAAGGGTGAACATCGTCAACGCAGGCTTGCATGCAGAGAGTTTTTTTTCATTTGCCGGGGGCCAGGTATTTTATTGCAATCCTGTTGTGTTCTTCCTGATCATAAGAGCCGTATGGCACAGGGACTTATTTGTAAGACGAACAAACAAAAGAATATTGTTGCTCACAGCCATTCCCTTGATTGTAGTGGTCACTGTTATTTCTTTGTTTAAAGAAGTTTTACCTCACTGGACGTCACCGGCATATGCTTCCCTGGTATTACTTACAGCAAGCTATTATTCTAAAGCCCATTGGGCTTCAAAGTCTAAAAAAGCAGCACCTGTTGGTTTTATCCTTGCCAATGCGCTGCTTGTTTTTATAGTGACTGCCGGTTTAGTCATTGTATTTGTATTTCCGGGTACATTAGGCAGCAGGGATGAACTAAGAAAAGGGGAGGGGGATATAACGCTGGATGTTTATGGATGGAAAGATATTTCAAAAGCATTCGACAGTATTTACTTCAGCTCGCATTCCAAAGCTGACATAAACAGCACCGTTATTCTTTCAGACAAATGGTTCCCGGCAGCACATATTGAGTATTATGTTGCAAAACCTTTGGGCATACCAACGGTGGCGGTTGGCCCAGTAGACGATATACACCAGTATCATTGGCTGAATCAGCAACATGGCTTGCCAGGCGGCGAAAAAGATGTTTATATCATCTCTCCATCCAACTGCCTTGCTCAGCAAAAAGTGTTTACAGTTTTGAGCAACAGCCTGCCATCAAAGACAGATACCATCATTCAGTACCGGAATAAAGAGGCGGCAAGAAAATTTTATATTTATTATTACAGGAAAGTGAGCGTAGATTTTAATAAAACAGGTTATTGATCTTTTCTTCCATCTAAGGTAAATCCAAAAGTAGTACCCACGTCTATAGTGCTGCGTACATGGATCGTTTGGTCGTGTGCCTCAATAATGTGTTTGCAAATAGACAAACCAAGCCCGCTGCCGCCCACTTTCCTGCTGCGGGCTGCATCCGTTCTGTAAAAGCGTTCAAAGATTCTTCCTAAATGTTCTTCCGGTATACCCAGTCCGTCATCGCTTATCTCTACCAGTATTTTTCTGCCTTCTATCTTATAAATGCTGCCTTCAATGGTGCCATTTTGTTTTCCGTATTTAATGGCATTGTCTATAAGGTTAATTAGTACCTGTCTTATTTTTTCTTTATCAGCATGTACGGTCAGTGGCAATTCGCAGCCCTTTTTTATCTGCATCCTCATTTGCTTTTCATCGCTTTTAATTGACAGCGATTCAAATACATCTTTTATCAGATCCTGTATAATGAAATTCTCTGTATACAGCAGCTGTTCACCGCTTTCTAATCTGGATATTTCATCCAGGTCATCAACAAGATTTACAAGCCGGTCAATATTCCGGGAAGTGCTTGCCAGAAATTTTTTATTTACTTCGGGATTATCCAATGCACCACCCAGCAGCGTATGCACATAACCCTGTATTGCAAAAATGGGCGTCTTTAATTCATGCGACAGGTTTTGCAAAAATTCTTTCCGATATGCTTCGTTCTGCTGCAGCACTTCGATCTCTGTTTTCTTTTGTTCAGCCCATTCCTGCACATCTTCCCTTACTTCCTCGATATTTTTTTGGGGCAAAATATTTTTATAATAAAACTCTTCTCTCTTACTGGCCTTTGTTTGATAAATGAGTTTATATATCAGTTTTATTTTCCTGTTGATAAATTGCTGCAGCATAAAATGTATTATGCCATAGGCGCCGAGGAAAATGACCGCCAGCGAAATTAATGCAACCCACCAGGTAAGCGTATAAAGATAAACGCCTATGCTTATGGGAAATGCAATTACGATAGCTGTAACTGCAGATAATTGTTGCGGTGTCAGATTTTTAGATGGATACATGCCCCTACGCTAAAATGATTTTAATAGTGCAAATGTATCTATTAATAAAATGCCATCTTAATTCTATGGGGCCTGGGTTATTGCATGTCAAATTTATAGCCTACACCCTTTACGGTGGTAATGCAGTCGAGATCGAGCTTTTGCCTTATTTTACGGATATGTACATCTATGGTGCGGTCACCTACAATTACTTCGGTGCCCCATACCTGGTTTAATATTTCGTTGCGTAAAAAAACTTTGCTTGGTTTGGATGCCAGTAAGCGAGCAATTCAAATTCTTTTCTTGCCAGTATAATATCTTTTCCGAGGTAGTTGATAATATATTTTTCCCGGTCTATCACCAGGTCGCCTATCTTGATGGTTCCCAGCGACTCTTTGTCATTCACCCTGCGGAACAAGGCATTTACCTTACTCACCAGTACTTTAGGGCTTATAGGCTTTGTGAGATAATCATCAGCGCCTGTTTCAAGTCCCCTTACTTCAGTAGTTTCATCACTCAATGCAGAGAGGAAAATGATGAGTGTGTCTTTGAAAGAAGGCTGGGTACGGAGGATATTACAAACTTCTATCCCATTTTTCCCTGGCATCATTACGTCAAGGATAATAAGACCGGGCTGGTTTCTCTTTGCTGCTTCTATCGCTTCATCACCATTTTTGGCGGTGATCACTTCGTAGCCTTCGTTCTGGAGATTGAATTGCAGTATTTCCAAAATATCCGGCTCATCATCGGCGATTAGAATTTTTTTAACATTACTCATACAATATTTGCTGCGCAAAAGTAGTCTTTCATGTCAATTATGTTACTAGTTACATCAGCATAACGTATTATTAAATTGTTAACCTCCCCAACCTCCTGTAATGGCAGGGAAGTTGATAGAAGGAAGGTTATTAAAAAGGTTCACGTAAATTCGCCATCAGCAATATCAACTATTCAATGAAGAAATTTGTAATGTACTTTTTGTTGTTTTTCGTAAGCCTGCATACTTATGCCCAGTGTGAAAATGTGGCAGTACCTTTTCAGCGGGTTCGTTTTCACGACAGGATAAGGGACGAGCAGGTAAAATGTGATAAGGCAGACGGTAAACAGGATAGTATTATCCGGGTAGGCAAAAACGAAGAAATAAACCTGCAGGTAACAGATGTGCTGAACCGTAAAATAAAGGAGATAGTTTGTTTTATCGAGAGCAATCCTGCGATAGCATCAAATAATGATAAAATACGCCAGCTTAATTTTGTAGAGGAAGTGATCAGATCCTTCAGGGTGGCATGGAAAGGAAGAAAGATCAACCCGGCGATGGCCCCTTTGCTGATTGATAATTTTGAAAAAATACTAAAAGCCAATATTGACAGCCAAAGTATGGCACCTTATATACATGAAGTGCCTTATGAAGCCGGGGTCATCAATTCGGAAGTGTTTAATAAAAATACCGGTTACCAGGATAGTAAAAAGATTTTATATCTTAAGTATGTTACAAAGTATCCTTCCCTGATACTGACTACCATACGCCCCTATGTAAAAGAATCTTTTGCAGACAGCCTGGTGGTGGTAGCCTGTAAAAATGATCCCAAGCAATTGTATGATTACGCATCCTCCACTACATCGCCTGAAGGAAAACTGATCAGGCAAAGTACCAATCCCATGGTACAAACGGTGGCTAAACTGAGCCATACACCCAATGCATTGTTGTACTATCCCTTTTTGGATGACCTGTTGAGTGGAATACAATCAACCGACAGTATAAAAAAGGTGGTGGGGGATGGTGAAGCCACCATGGATTCGGTAGGTTATTACAAGCTGCTTGTAAAAACAGAAATCGCCTACTATCACAGACTGATACAAAAGGATACACCAGTGGCAATGTTTGGAACCAATGGGCTCAGGGATATGCTGCAGCGCAAAGCATTGCGTCATTTTATTACGCCGATTAATGAACTGCACGACCAGAATAACCTGGCCATCCGGATGAAAGCCATTCAGCCGCTCACTGCCGAAGAACTATATTTTATGATGGTAATGGGAGAGAACGATATTTACACCTCCAGTTATAAGCACAGTTTCAGCAGGCTTACTCAATTACTGGGCCCACAGCCCAGAACCGATATGCTGCTGATGAATGTAAAGATGGATTTCTTTAAAAAGTTCATTAAGATGGCGGCCAATTTTAATCAGCTGGATACTTTTTTAAAAATGATGCCCCATGATAATGCCACCACTTTAATGAAGGCATTTGTGTCTAACCTGGAAGAAAAGTCCAACCTGGAAGACGCTGTGGATGTGGCCGACAGTTACAGTAGCATCAACAGCAGGGAACTTCAAAAAAATATGCTGGAAGATATTTTAGCCAACGAACAAAAATGTATTGAGGAGAACAACACAAAAGGGCGGGTGATCTACAGTTTATTAAGACAGATATTTCTTTCATTTGACGACAACAGCATTGACCTTACCAGCCAGTTAGGAATACCATCCATTTATTCGCTCGATTATAATTACCTGGCAGATGAAAAGGGAAGGGTGGTGCAGCAGGTATTTTTTTATGGAGATGAGGATGGCAAAGGTATTTTCCCCGCTTTTCTTAATTCATTTAATAGAGCAGAGTGGAGCATCACCGGCAAAAAAGAATGGGTAGAAATAAAATCAACCAGGGGCAAACCAGTATGGATCTTTGCCAACCGGCCGTTGGATAGTGACCAGAATCTGGATGACACGGCTCAAAAGCATTTAGGTAATTACCTGCGTGATCTTGATATTAACCCTTCCATTGTTATTCATCGTGGCCATAGTTACTGGCTGCCGGGAACAATCAAAAGAATGCCCGGAGATGCAAAGATCATAGTACTGGGGTCCTGCGGCGGGTATAAAAACCTGAGTGAAATACTGGATATCAGTCCGGATGCACATATCATTTCGTCCAAAGAAATAGGCAAGGGCGATATCAACAGGCCTATTCTTAATTACCTCAATCAAACCCTTGCTTCAGGCAAAACCATTGCCTGGAAAGAGATGTGAGCATCACTTACCAAAATTTTCCATGCAGACAGTAACAAGGGCATAAGGGAAAGCTGGGACGATTATGTGCCACCGTATAAAAACCTGGGTGCTATTTTTATAAAAGCGTATAATAAAAAGATGGAGAGTGAGTGAGGAATGGGAAAATTTGAAAATGGGAAAATGAGGAAATGTGCTGATTAGCTGATGTGCTGATTTGCTAGGGTTATTTTAAGAACCTGCATTTATTTTGGAGGGCAGGAGAGAATGGGAAAATGTGAAAATGGGAAAATTGGAAAATGAGGAAATGGGAAAATGAGGAATGGGAAATAGAAAGATATGGCAGCTGATCTAATGGTCTTTCTAATCATAACGATCATATCAATCAAATAAGATCATCATTTAAAATTCTTCATTAAAGGCGAATCCGTTTATCATTTCGATGCTTGCTGCTCAGTCCTTCCCCATTAACTTTGCCGCATGAGCCAACAGGTGCAAGGCAAAAATGTATTTGATTTTTCTTTACTCCGCAGGGTGTTTCAATTTACGGCTCCCTACAAAAGCAAATTTTACGCATCCGTTTTCCTTGCACTGTTTTTAGCAATCATTTCGCCTGTACGGCCATGGCTGATACAGATCACTATTACAGGCGGATTGAATAACAATGCTGAGTTTTTATTTTTACATGGTGCTGCTCAAGTGATCATAGGTATTACTGTTATCCAGCTTTCACTGCTTGTTATAGAAAGCATTTGCCGTTTTGTATTTACTTTTTTTACTGCGTCACTGGGTCAGAATGTGGTTAAAGACCTTCGGGTGAGTACCTATAAAAAAATTGTGAACCTGAACTTATCACAGTTTGATAAAACACCCATCGGTACCCTTACCACCCGAACGATCAACGATATAGAATCCATCAACGACATTTTCAGCGACGGTCTGATTCCCATCATTGCCGACCTGCTTTCAATTATTGCTGTACTGGTATATATGTTTTTTGTTGACTGGAAAATCACATTGATCTGCCTGGCGCCCTTTCCTGTTCTTATCATTGCCACCTATTACTTCAAGGAAAGCGTAAACAAATCTTTTATTCGTGTACGCAATGCCGTTGCCGCTCTTAATGCTTTTGTACAGGAACATATTACAGGAATGAGTATCGTACAGACCTTTGCTGCAGAAGACAGGGAATTTAAAAAATTCAATACCATTAATAAAGAACACCGCAATGCAAATGTTAAAGCCATTTTTGCCTATTCTGTTTTTTTTCCAGCGGTGGAATTGATACTGGCTTTATCAACAGGTTTGCTGGTTTGGTGGGCCGCAAAAGATGCTGCAGGTTTATCCGGTACTGAGGCGGGAAAAATATCCGGTATTATCACATCATTTATACTTTGCCTGAATCTTTTATTCCGCCCGCTGAGAATGCTGGCCGATAAATTCAATGTATTGCAGATGGGCATGATCGCCAGCGAAAGGGTTTTTAAAGTGCTGGATATTAACGACAGCGCCAGCAACAATGGGAATCTGTCACCGGCAAATGTAAAGGGTGCTGTGAGTTTTGAAAATGTTTGGTTTGCTTACAACGAAGAGAAGTATGTACTGAAAAATATTTCATTTGATATTAAAGCCGGAGAAACGATGGCGATTGTGGGGCACACCGGCAGCGGCAAAACTTCTATTATCAGTTTGCTCAACCGGCTGTACCACATACAGAAAGGTTACATAAAAATTGATGGAACTGCCATTGAATCCTATGAGCTGCTGTACCTGCGAAGCAAAATTGCCGTTGTACTGCAGGACGTTTTCCTTTTCAGCGGTTCGGTGTATGAAAATGTAACACTCCGAAACAATGATATCAAAAAAGAACAGGTAATAGATGCCGCGAAGATGATCGGCATTCATGATTTTATCATGCAGTTACCGGGTGGGTATGATTATAATGTAATGGAAAGAGGAGCTACCTTATCACTTGGCCAAAGACAATTACTTAGTTTTGTCAGGGCTATCTTATACAATCCCTCCATCCTCATTTTGGACGAAGCCACTTCTTCCGTGGATACCGAAACAGAGCATCTTATTCAGCAGGCCATAGAAAGGCTCATTGCAGGAAGAACCTCTATTGTTATTGCACACCGGTTGTCAACTATCCGCAAGGCAAATAAAATACTGGTACTGGACAAAGGTGAAATAAAAGAAACCGGCAGCCACGAAGAGCTGATGGCAGCAGGGGGTTATTATAGTCAATTGTATAAAATGCAATTTGAAAAAGAGGTGTTAGCCGGATAATTTTTCTTGGTTTTTCAACCAAGAAATTTAGTAAATTGCAGTATGGTTTCAAAAGAATACATACTGCCAAACGAAAATTCAAACATCTTAAAAGACGATGGTGCTTTTGACCAACTTTCAACAACCCGTCTCAAACAAGCTATTCTTTTATCTGATACCGAAAAATTCCGGCGTTTTACCAAAATGATGCGTATTGGCCTGATGCTAAAAAACGCAAAAAAATATCCTCTAAACCCATAAAGAATAATGGATATTTTAGATGAAGATCTTCTCCGTTTTTGGAAATTACTATCTGACAATGATGTGAAATATATAATGGTAGGGGGCTTTGCCGTGAATATGCATGGCTATATCAGGGCAACAGGGGATGTAGATATCTGGATTAAAGATGACAAGGAAAACAGGTGCAAACTTGGCAATGCGATGGCTTCTTTCGGATATGAGGAACTTTCGTGGGAAGACATTCAGTTTGTACCGGGATGGACAAACTTTTATATCGGCAACGGTATTGAACTGGATGTATTAATTGATATGAAGGGGCTTGAAGAATTTTCCTTTAACGATTGTCTTAACCTTGCTCAAGCTGCTGAAATTGAAAACATAAAAGTCCCTTTCCTCCATATTCAACATCTTATCGCCAACAAAAAGGCAGTAAACCGTCCAAAAGACCAATTAGATGTTTTGGAACTGGAAAAAATCATCCAGCTCCGCAAGGAAATGAACCTTGATTAAATTACCCAACAAATTCTTTACTTCTCCCTTTTACTTTCACCTGTCAACCCCTATCTTTGCGCCAAATTTCAGGAACGATATGGCATTAAAGGGCATCAAATCCACACTGGTAGCGATTTTCAGCGCTTTTCTATCGCTTTTTGTTACGGACATTTTGGCCCAGGAACCACACCAACCTGCGGGGCATGAAGTGGAGGCAAAACACGAGGAGGGAAAATTTAATATTACAGAAACCATCATGGACCACGTAAGGGACAGCTATGGCTGGCATTTGTGGGGTCATACTTCTGTTCCTTTACCTGTAATTCTTTATACCGACAAGGGCATGGAAGTCTTCAGTTCCAGTAATTTGGTGGATGAACATCACAATGCAGTAATTTATAAAGGGAACAATAATTACAAGCTCAATCACAAGAGCGGGAAGATCGATATCGTAGCAGAAGACGGAACCATCAACAAGGAAGCCACCCTGTATGATATTTCTATCACCAAAAATGTGGCTACGCTGATGCTGTCAATGATACTGGTTTGTGTGATCTTCCTGAGTATTGCAAAGGCATACAAAAAAACGGGTGTTACATCTGCACCAAAAGGATTGCAGAGTTTTTTAGAGCCAATCATTTTATTCGTAAGAGATGATATTGCCAAACCCAATATTGGCGCAAAGTATGCTAAGTACATGCCGCTTTTATTATCCATTTTCTTCTTTATCTGGCTGAACAACCTGTTGGGCCTGATACCATTTTTCCCAGGTGGTGCTAACCTGAGTGGTAATATAGCATTTACCATGGTATTGGCATTGATCGTATTTATTGTGGTTAACCTGAGCGCTAACAAAGCTTATTGGAAGCATATTTTCTGGATGCCGGGCGTTCCTGTTCCGATGAAAATATTTTTGGCCCCTATTGAATTGCTGGGTGTTTTTATCAAGCCTGTTTCATTGATGATCCGGTTGTTTGCAAACATTACAGCAGGCCATATCCTGGTGCTGGCGTTGATATGCCTCATCTTTGTATTTAAGGCTATATTGGCAGCCGCAGTAGCTGTGCCTTTTGCAGCATTTATTTATTGTATTGAATTGTTAGTGGCGTTTTTACAGGCATTTATTTTTACGATGTTAACAGCTTTGTATATCGGTATGGCGGTAGAGGAACATCATCACGAAGAAGCACATCATTAATTCTTTTATAAACCGTTCTGATAATATCAGGACAAAAATTGTACAACTATGGTAGGAAGTATTGCAGCAATTGGTGCTGGTTTAGCGGCAGTAGGTGCCGGTATTGGTATCGGCCAAATTGGTAAAGGTGCAACTGAAGGTATTGCTCGTCAGCCAGAAGCTGCGAATGATATCAGAGCCACAATGCTTATCGCAGCAGCGTTCGTAGAAGCCGTTGCGTTATTTGCTTGTGTAATTGCATTCTTAGGCCTTGAAAATGTAGGCTAATCCAATTGCAAAAAAACAAATGCAAGTTTAAAGCACAGGGCGGCGAACTTGCATTTATCAAAAAAAGTAAACTTTTATAATATGTTTTTTTTAGAGTTGAATCCATTGGTAAAGCCAGACTTCGGATTGGTGATCTGGATGACGGTTACGTTTCTTATTATATTGTTTGTACTGGGCAAGTATGCCTGGAAGCCTATCCTTAAAGCAATACACGACAGGGAGGGTAACATTGCTGATTCCATTGCAACAGCCGGGAAGGTAAGACTTGAAATGGCGCAGTTGAAAAATGATAATGAGGCGCTTCTGGCACAAGCCCGTGAAGAAAGAGCGGTAATGCTGAAGGAAGCGAAAGAAACAAAAGACAGGATCATCACACAGGCTAAAGAAGAAGCCAACGTGGTTAAGGCAAAGATGATTGCAGATGCCCAGGTTTCTATCAATAACCAAAAAATGGCGGCCATGGTAGATTTAAAAAACCAGGTGGGAAATTTAGTTATCGAGGTAAGCGAAAAAGTATTGCGCAGGGAACTGAGCAATAAAGCTGACCAGGAAATTTTTATCAGGCAACTGGCAGACAACTCAAAACTCAATTAATTGATTTGGTGATTTGATAATTTGGTGATGCAAATACAGCGTCATTTTATGAAATTTTCAAATCGTCAAATTTTCAAATCGTCAAATTAAAAATGCAGAACCCACGTTTAGCAGGCAGGTACGCAAAAAGTTTATTGGATCTGGCAACAGAACTAAACCAGTTAGACGCTGTGTGTGCCGATATGAAACTATTGCAGGGGATCGGCAAAACCAATCCTGACTTTATTGCTTTGTTACGCAGCCCAATTGTAAAGCCCAGCACAAAAGACAAAATTTTAGATGCCGTGGTTGCTGGAAGGATTGGCAACACCACCGCTACATTTATCAAGTTGCTGGTTAGTAAAGGAAGGGAAAATGTTTTACCAGAGATCACCAATGCGTTTATCGAACAATACAATGCAGTAAAAGAAATATACAGGATAAAACTTACTACAGCTGCACCGGTTGGTGATGATGTAAAGGATTATATTGTAAATAAAGTGAGGTCTAATTCAGCCATGCAAAACATTGAGCTGGAAACAGTGGTAAATGAAGAGTTGATTGGAGGATTTACTTTGGAAGTGAAGGACACCCTGGTGGATGCAAGTATTTTGAGAGACTTAAAAGACATCCAAAAACAGTTCCTGGTAAACGTATATGTTCAGAAAATAAGATAGCTGAAGGTGAGGAAAAAATGAACTTGAAAAGTAAACAACAAATAGTTTAATTAATAATAAAATGCCTGGCCTCTCCCGATATACCGGGAGATTGAGGTAAGGCAAAAAAAATACAATTATGGCAGATATTAAACCAGATGAAATTTCGGCAATACTGCGTCAGCAGTTGAGCAATTTTAATGCAGGCGCCAATCTTTCTGAAGTAGGTACTGTACTGCAGGTGGGTGATGGTATTGCCCGTGTGTACGGTCTTAACAATGTACGCAGCGGTGAGCTGGTAGAATTTGAGAATGGTGTAAAAGCCATTGCATTGAACCTGGAAGAAGACAATGTGGGTGTGGTATTGATGGGCGACAGCAGTGAGATCAAAGAAGGAGATAAAGTAAAACGTACTGATAAGATCGCTTCTATCAAAGTGGGCGATGGTATGAGTGGCCGTGTTATCAATACACTGGGTGAACCAATTGATGGCAAAGGACCCATTGTTGGCGAATTATATGAAATGCCACTGGAACGTAAAGCACCAGGTGTAATTTTCCGTGAGCCTGTAAAAGAACCTTTACAGACAGGTATCAAATCAATTGATGCAATGATCCCCATTGGTCGTGGACAAAGGGAATTGGTAATTGGTGACCGCCAGACTGGTAAAACAGCTATTTGTGTAGATACGATCATCAATCAAAAAGAATTTTACGCAGCAGGTAAACCTGTTTATTGCATATATGTGGCAATTGGCCAGAAGGCTTCTACCATTGCTGGTATCATGAAAACGCTGGAAGAAAATGGTGCGATGGCATATACAACCATCGTGGCTGCTTCTGCTTCTGATCCTGCTCCATTACAGTTCTATGCTCCATTTGCTGGTGCTGCTATTGGTGAATTCTTCCGTGATACCGGCCGTCCTGCATTGATCATCTATGATGATCTGTCAAAACAGGCGGTGGCTTACCGCGAAGTGTCTTTGTTACTCCGTCGTCCACCAGGCCGTGAAGCTTATCCAGGTGACGTATTCTACCTGCATAGCCGTTTACTCGAAAGAGCTGCAAAAGTTATTGCAAGGGATGATATTGCCCGCCAGATGAATGATCTTCCAGAATCGATCAAGCATCTCGTAAAAGGTGGTGGTTCATTAACTGCATTGCCGGTTATTGAAACACAGGCTGGTGACGTATCAGCATATATCCCAACCAACGTAATCTCTATTACTGACGGTCAGATCTTCCTTGAAGGTAACCTGTTCAACTCTGGTATCCGTCCTGCTATCAACGTAGGTATTTCGGTTAGCCGTGTGGGTGGTAATGCACAGATTAAATCAATGAAAAAAGTGGCTGGTACACTTAAGCTTGACCAGGCACTATACCGTGAGCTGGAAGCCTTCTCTAAATTTGGTGGTGACCTGGATGCGGCTACTAA
>JAKQJG010000199.1 GCA_029561305.1 Bacteroidota bacterium
CTTCATCAAATGCCCCACTTCAGCATCAAAACTCAGGTGCTGTGATAATAATTTTTCAAACTGCATTTTATCCTCAGCACTTTTAAAAACACGCTTGGGGAAAATAATCGCCTGTATACTGCTTATGAATAGAAAGTAATATTGGGCGGTTTCTTCTTTTCTTACAAAAGCGTTCCAGTGGTAACGGGTTTCTATGTTGACATCTTTTCTTGTAATGCCGGCTTCCGAAATATCAAACATGGTTTCAACAAACAAAGAAGCGTTGTCTTCGTCCTTTGTAATTTTTTCTCCCTGCTTACGGGCAAGGATACGGCCATTGAATATCTGGAGTATTGTAATCAAAGCTAGAATCCCCACATAGATATAGAGCATCAGCGAGTCAAGCCTGAACAACTGGGTATAAAAAAGTACCAGTATGATCCCGCCATTTACCAGCACCTGCCGTCCGTAATATTTCAATCTTGCTTGCTTACGGTCAGGCGCATCCCAGGTCATGTAAAGATAGTACTCCATATAATCCTCGGGCGTTATAGCAAATTTTGCAGCAACCATACACAATGATACAAAACAAACCGCAGGTGCGAAACAACCTGGACTTTAGTTTCACACCTGCGGTAAATATGGATTGAAAAACTATTTCTTTTTAGCCGCCTTCTTTGGGGCAGCTTTTTTAGCAGCGCCTTTCTTTGCCGGAGCTTTTTTAGTAAATGCTGTGGGATCCTGCGCCACGATCATTTTTTTGATCACTTCCAGGTCAATGGTTGCCAGCTCTTCCGGCGTATATTTCGTTTTATCATCCTTGCCATATAGTTTCAGCATCTTTTTTCCAAAGCGGATAAAAGCACCCCAGCGGCCGTTTTCAATAGAAATTTTTTCTGCCGGCCATTGTTGTATAAAACGATTGGCTTCTTTTTCTATCTTTTTTTCTATCAACTCATTACAGTCTTTCTGAGTAAGGGTGTCAAAATTGTATGCCCTTGGAATATTGATGAACATATCATTCCACTTAATGAATGGCCCAAACCTTCCCTTACCTTTTGTGATGGGTTTTTCATCATAAAAACCGATCGGTGCATCTTCCACTTGTTTGGCAGTGATGATCTCAATGGCCCTTGGCAGATCCACCTCAAAAAGGTCTTCTCCTTTTGGAATGGATATAAACTGTTCGCCAAATTTTACATAAGGACCAAAGCGGCCAACATTCACCAGCACTTCCTGGCCTTCATATTCACCCAGAGTCAAAGGAAGTTTGAATAACTCCATCGCTTCTTCCAGGCTGATGGTTTCGATGCTTTGCCCGGATTTTAATTTAGCAAACTTAGGTTTCTCTTCATCTTCTGAAGACCCCAGCTGCACCATGGGACCATAGCGGCCCATCCTTGCAATTACCGGCGTTCCATGTTCGTCTGCGCCCAACGACCTTTCGCCAACCGCCCGTTCTGCATTCTCCATCGTATGTTCCACGCCTTCATGAAAAGGTTTGTAAAAATCTTTCACCATGGTATTCCACACAATTTTGCCATCGGCAATTTCATCAAACTCTTTTTCAATTTCCGCAGTAAAAGAGTAATCCATCACTTTATCAAAATGCTGGTTTAAAAAATCCGTTACCACCAAACCCAGATCTGTTGGAAACAATTTTGACTTTTCTGCACCCGTATTTTCCTGCGCAATGATATGGTGGACTTTGTCGTCTTTTAACTGCAGTATTCTGAAATCTCTTTTTACACCATCTTTATCTTTCTTTTCTACATAGGTTCTTTTGATGATGGTAGAAATAGTGGGAGCGTAGGTACTTGGTCTTCCGATACCGAGCTCTTCCAGCTTTTTAACCAGCGATGCTTCCGTGTATCTTGCTGAAGGCCTCGTAAATCTTTCGGTGGCCGACATTTGTTTGAACTCCAGTTTTTGTCCAACCGTTAAGTTTGGCAGGCGGCTTTCATCGTTTTCTTCTGCTTCATCTTCGTCTGTGCCTTCCATATATACTTTTAAAAAGCCATCAAACTTGATCACTTCTCCACTGGCAGAAAGTTCTTCTTTGTTGGTGCTGATATTGATCCTGGCAATGGTTTTCTCCAGTTCCGCATCACTCATCTGGCTGGCAATGGTACGTTTCCATATAAGGTCATACAACCTTCCTGTTTCAGGATCATTTACCAGGTTATTTTCCATGTATGTGGGACGGATGGCTTCATGGGCTTCCTGTGCACTTTCATTTTTGTTTTTGTATTTACGAACCTGTACATACTCTGGACCAAAATTTTTGTTGATGGCATTCTTAATATCATCCATCGCCGTATCACTCAGGCTCACACTATCCGTACGCATATAGGTGATCTTACCACTTTCATACAGCCTTTGTGCCAGCAGCATCGTTTTGGCTACACCATAGCCCAATTTACGGCTGGCTTCCTGCTGAAGGGTAGAAGTGGTGAAAGGTGCAGCCGGTGTACGTTTACCGGGTTTTACCTGTATGTCACTAACGGTGTAATTTGCCCCAATACAACTTTGTAAAAATTTCTCGGCATCCTCACCGGTATTGTACCTGGCACCATCCGCTTTAAACGTAACTGTTTTATCATTCAGGTCGGTTGCAGCCAACGCCGCCTCCACTTTATAACTGCTGGTTGCGCTGAACTGGTTGATCTCTCTTTCTCTTTCTACAATTAATTTTACGGCCACGCTTTGCACACGGCCGGCACTCAACCCACCTTTCATGCCGATCTTTCTCCACAATACCGGGCTCAGTTCAAAACCCACCAACCTGTCTACCACCCGGCGTGCCTGTTGTGCATTCACCAGGTCCATATTAATAGTACGTGGATTCTGCACCGCTTTCTGAATAGCCGGTTTAGTAATTTCATGAAATACGATCCGCTTGGTGGTTTTGGGATCCAGTTTTAATACCTCGGCCAAATGCCAGCTGATGCTTTCTCCCTCACGGTCCTCATCCGATGCCAGCCATACTTCATCGCTTTTTTTTGCCAATGCCCGCAGGTCGCTCACCACTTTGGTTTTTTCAGGGGAAATGATATACCTGGGCTGAAAATTATTTTCCACATCAATGCCCATATCATTCTTCTCCAGGTCACGGATATGACCAAAGCAACTTTTTACTTCAAAGTCCTTTCCTAATATCCCTTCTATTGTTTTTGCCTTTGCAGGGCTTTCTACTATCAACAGATTTTTAGCCATAATGGGTTGTATATTTCTTTGGTACAAATGCCAGTCAACAGGAAATTACGATGCAATTTAAACTTCCGGTTACCAACTTTCTGTGGCGCAATATTAGTCTAAAATTGAAAAATCAAAATATTTCGTGGAAAATGATTGGTTAAACCAGCAATTTTCACCAGCTGGTAATCCAGCTGGTCACACCTATGTATAAGCGAATTGATGCTTCAAAAATTAAAGAATACCTGGCAGGCCTGCAGTCTTCTTATTTTAATTTAAAAGAATTATAAAAATGGTCTGATGAAATATTGGGATACAAGGTCTTGTTAGCTATTGTCTGTACCAATATCATTCTGCTGCCTTTCAGGATCATTTGGATTTTTATTATTGCTTCTCCATTTCCATAATCCACTTCAATTTCCCTGGAAGGAAACTTTCCAACATTCCCGGTTTTTTCACTTATAATTTTGCCATTGGAAGATTTTACAGCACCGTCAATCGCTCCCCTGAAAAATTTATCTAACATTTCTTTCTTATCTGAATGAATGGAGGAGTCGGGATATCTGGAATCAATAACCATATATACATAGTTACTGTCTCTTGCTGCTTCTCCTGGCTCGTAGGAAAGTACGGTTATTAAAAGCGTTCCTACTGCCGAGGGGACTTCTTCATTGGTTTTAACAGGTTCAGTGGGAAAGTTGATTTTATATTCATCTGTTTCATATATATAAGACTTATTTGACTGGCTTGATGCTGAACTCCAGCAAAACAAAATCAGGACTGCAAGGGTTATCTTCATGCTCATATAAAAATACTTTTAAAATAGGTTGATCCGTTTGGGAAGCTGTACTGCAAGTATATTACTTGACCCCGCTTATAAAAAATCAATGATCCTGTTCATCACTTCCTCATCACTGTAGATCCTGCTATGTCCCAACCCCCTGGTAACTACAAATTCCACATTGGGCCGCCGAAGGTCTTTTGTTTTTAAGGCATCAATTAACGGTGTGGTATCATCATATTCATCATGTATCCAAAGAACTTTAGCATTGATATTATTCATGGCACGGTTAATAGAGAACCATTCAGGCTTCTGTCCGCTGATTTCTTCTATCAGCTGATTAAATGCTGTTCTTACTTTTTTATTGGAAATGCCCAGTAATTTAAATGCGTTGTCGATCGCCGTGGTGGTTTCGGTGGCAGGGGCAATCAACACCACTTTAGTATTGGCATCATGTGCTGTTTCTTCCAATGCAAGCGAAACGGCCAGTCCGCCAAAAGAATGAGAAATAAAACCGTGCACAGGTCCGTGGTTGTCCAATACTTTTTTAATCATCATTTTATACTCCAGTGCGTTAATGGTATCGCCACCGCTGCTGCCATGTGCCGGTGCATCAAAAGCTATTACTTCATATCCCTTTTCAATTAAAGGCAATACATACCGGTGAAACTTATGGGCTGCAGAGGCAAAACCATGCAAGATCAGAATCTTAGTGGGCTGACCTTTATTCCAGCGGTAGCCCTTTAGTTTGTGGCCGTTAAACAATTCATAGATGGGCTCGGCAAACTTAAATACAGGTGGCGTTTGCTTTTTCGACTTTTCTAACGGGGTGCAAAAAAGCCGGAATGCGGCCACCGCAGTTTTACGTACCGAGATGAGGGAAAGTACCCTAAATTTCAGCCTGATGTAATTAAGAGCCAGTAATTTCGTTAGTTTCATTAATACAAAAATAGTGATATGAGAGTTGTTATAATCGGTGCCGGTAATGTGGCGACTGTTTTAGGCAGAAGAATTAAAAAAGCCGGGCATGAAATTTTACAGGTTATTAGCCGAAGCCAGGAGAGTGCGAAAGTACTGGCGAAGGAATTAGGTTGTAATGCCAGCAATAATTTTGCAGATATTGATAAAACCGGCGAGCTTTTTTTGGTGGCTATGTCAGATGCCGCTTTAAATGAGCTGAAAGAAAAAATTAATGTAGGTGATAAGCTGGTGGTGCATACAGCCGGTTCTGTTTGCAAGGATGTACTAAAAGATGTGTCTGTTAATTATGGCACTTTGTATCCCCTGCAAAGCCTGCGGAAGGAAAACCCGGACGAATCGATCGTAATACCCATATTGATAGATGCAATCAACGATTACAGTATCAGGATAATCAATGATTTTGCCATCAGTATCAGTCCCATTGTTAGTTATACCCAGGATGATCAACGATTAAAATTACATGTGGGTGCGGTGCTCACGAGCAATTTTGCCAATCATTTATATTGCCTGGCGCTGGAATTTTGTGAAAAAGAAAAAGTGGATTTTAAATTATTACAACCATTGATTGAAGAAACCGCCGCCCGGTTAAAAAGCCAATCTCCCTGCGATATGCAAACCGGCCCCGCCGCCAGGAAAGATGTATTGACTTTGGATAAACATCTTCGTTTGCTGACAGCCCATCCCAAACTGCGGACCTTATACCTACGGATGACGGACAGCATTATGAATCCGTAGAGTGATTTTATTTTGTTGAAAGGTTGCTTTTAAAAGTTTCGGGTTTCGGGTTTATTTGTTTTGAATCATTGCTTCATTGTAATCTTGCGTCATTGCATTCTTGAATCCTTGCCACATTGTCCTTTGCTTATTGAACGCTTACTATTTTCCCTTCTTCCTATCTTCACATCTTCCCATTTTCAAATTTCCAAATCTTCCCATTTTCAAATCTTCAAATCTTCAAATTTCCAAATCTTCCCATTTTCAAATCTTCAAATCTTCAAATTTCCAAATCTTCACATTGACGCTACTTCCACGGAAAAATCACATCCGTCCTCACTTTATACGGATCCTTCATTTTCCCATCCTTATCCATAGGGTCATCTACGTACACTTCGTAAGGTTTGCCATTTAGTTTTTTCTTATGACCTTTCATCCAGTCGCCAAGTGCTTCATAAGCCTGTGGCAGCATATCATATGAACCATAGAAATGGGCCACTGTTACGCTGTCAATACCCATTTCTCTTACAAAAATATTGGAGGGTAATTTGGCCGGCTTTTTATCAACCGGAATACCGGCTTCAAAGAAATATGGAGCTTTAGTACTTTTGTACCAGGCAATAGGAGCACCGGTGGATTTTGCTTTGTTTTTCATCAGGATTGCACCCAACTTTACGCTCAATATCTCACCTAATTTAAATTGCAGCCTTTCCACCGTAACGGCACTGTCCTTCATATATAAAACCGTCTGTTTCACAGAAAGTGTATCGGTGATGTTGATAATCGGGGCACGACGGGTTTCGGCTACTGGTTCCGTTTTCTTTTCCTGTTTGGCAACGGAATCCTTTTTCCCAGTTTCGTCCTTTTGCTTATCAAGGTTGTCACTGCAGGCAGCCAGCAGCAAGGACAATACAAACACCGGTAAAATGGTCTTTTTCATATAGCCAGGTTTACTTTTTAGTGAAATGAAAATAGTCAATTCAATTTTAAATGCAAATAAAATAAATATCTGTACATCAGCTTTATTACACAAAATCATGCCGCTGTTGAGTTTATTAATGATTGATTTCCTGATATGGTAATTGTACTGTACGTTTGCACCCCGAATTTTGCACTATGTACACGATCACTTATAAGTTTGAACAGAAAGGACTGGAACCAATAACGCTGAGTGGAATAGAAGACGGACAATCATTATTGGAAGTTGCTTTAACAAATGATATTGAACTGCATCACAACTGCGGTGGTGTATGCGCCTGCAGTACCTGTCACCTGTACCTGGAGCAGGGAGAAGACCTGGTAGAACAACTGACCGACCGGGAAGAGGATTTCATCGACCGGGCCGTAAATCCCAGGCTCAACAGCAGGCTGGGCTGCCAGTGTGTATTGCTGGAGGGTAGTGGTAATATTGTAGTTACCTTGCCTGATCAGACGCAGTTTTTAGGAGAATAATCAATTTGATGATTTGAAAATTTGGTGATATGATGATGGAATCAAATTTTCAATGTCTAAATATATACAGCAAGCTTTTTACATCATCAAATTTTCAAATTACCTAATCATCAAATCAATATGACTTTTGAACCCCCCATCCACTGGAACGATTACGAAGACATTGCACAGAAACTCTACGAACGTTTTGGTGATGATTTTACCGAAGGAAAGATATACCGCATTCGTTTTACCGACCTGCACAAATGGGTGCTGGAAATTCCTCATTTTGCCGGTAAACCAGATGAAAGCAATGAAGGGCATTTAGAAATGATCCAGAGCAGTTGGGTATATGAGTGGAGGGATAACCAGAAGTAACCCCGGTCGGTTCCGCAGGTCAGACCGGGCTTAATAAACGCTGCTCCGGTCTTTACTACTGGTCAATCCGGAGAAATAGAATTTCTTTTATTGAGCTTTTTCCATTCAGTTATATAAAAAACTGCCACTTTCCCCCAGGCATTAGCCGAATCAACCTTTGCAAAATAACCTATTGCTTCTATGTTGTAGTTGAATATTTCGTCTCCAATTTCAGCTCCGGAATAAGGAGATTTCCCTGCTAATATTATTTCTGTTCCACCGCTATATAGACTAACGGGATTTACCTGTTTTGGGAGGGTGACTTTGCCTTTAGTAATTCTGGCTTCTGCACACCCGGTACATTCTTCATGTACTATAACAATGGTATCAGTTATACCAGTTACATTTTCATACTTTTCAGAATTGCCGCTACAACTGTATTGTAAAAGGTGGATAAAAATCATTAAAGTGATGAAGAACAGACTATTTAAGCTGAAAGCTTTCATTTGCTAAATTGAAATCTTGTAAAAACTAAAAAATGGATAACGATTGGATTATATCCGAACATTATCCATTTTAGTGCTGGTCTGACCTTTGGTGCCGACCAGTAAACCCGGTCTGACCTTCGGTACCGACCAATGAACCCGGTCTGATCTGCGTGCCGGCCGGCGATTAATCCCGGTCTGACCTGTGGTACAGACCGCTAATTAATTCGCCGCTGCTTCCATATAGCTCTCCACCGGCTCACAAGTACAAATTAAATTCCTGTCGCCATGCGTATTATTAACCCTGCTCACACTTGGCCAGAATTTGTTTTCTTTAACTGATGCAAGCGGAAATGCTGCCTGTTGCCTGCTGTAAGGCCTGCTCCATTCATCCGCACAAATGACATGTTGTGTATGCGGTGCATTTTTCAATACATTATCTTTTCTGTCTGCCTTACCTTCTTCTATTGCCTTTATTTCCTCATGTATGCTGATCATCGCATCGCAAAACCTGTCCAGCTCACTTTTATCCTCGCTCTCCGTTGGTTCCACCATCAGCGTACCCGCCACAGGAAACGAAAGGGTAGGAGCATGAAAACCATAATCCATCAAGCGCTTGGCTACATCTTCCGCTTCAATACCGGCACTGGTTTTAAACGGACGCAGGTCAACAATAAACTCATGGGCTGCAGTTCCATTCTTGCCGCTGTATAATATTTTGTAATGCTTTTCCAGTCTTGCCTTCATGTAATTCGCATTCAGTATGGCGTATTCAGTTGCTTTGCGTACACCTCTTGCACCCAGCAGTTTGATGTAAGCATAACTGATCAATAAAATACTGGCACTGCCATATGGCGCAGCACTCACCCGGCCACCAGTAAGTGTATCCGCCTTGGTTGGTAAATAGGGTACCAGTTGTTTGGCTACACATATTGGCCCAACACCCGGGCCACCACCACCATGTGGAATGGCAAATGTTTTATGCAGGTTCAAATGGCATACATCTGCGCCGATCAAACCCGGACTTGTTAAACCAACCTGTGCATTCATGTTAGCGCCATCCATATACACTTGCCCGCCATAGGCATGAATGGTATCGCAAATCTCCTTGATACTTTCTTCAAACACACCATGTGTAGATGGATAAGTAACCATCAGTGCAGACAGATCGTCTTTATGTTCAAGTGCCTTTGCTTTCAGATCAGCCACATCTATATTTCCCTGCTCATCACATTTCGTCACCACCACTTTCATGCCGGCCATTACAGCGCTGGCAGGGTTGGTTCCATGTGCACTAACGGGTATCAATACCACATTTCTATGTCCTTCGCCTCTTGCGATATGATAACGGCGTATCGCCAGCAATCCGGCATATTCACCCTGTGCGCCACTGTTAGGCTGCAATGATGTGGCAGCAAAACCCGTGATCACACTAAGGTAGTTCTCCAGTTCCTTTATCATGTGCAGGTAACCGGCAGTTTGTGCAGCCGGTGCAAAAGGATGCATCTTACTGAACTCCGGCCAGCTCACCGGGATCAGTTCTGTTGCCGCATTCAGTTTCATAGTGCAGCTGCCGAGACTGATCATCGAAGTATTCAGGCTGAGATCTTTATTCTCCAGCATTTTTAAATAACGCATCATCTCACTTTCGCTCCTGTGCTTGTTGAACAAAGGATGTGTGAGGTAACCGGATGTTCTGGTAAGGTGGTATGGAATATTATCAAGTGTAGCGTCGGCATTGAAAGCTGCACTCGCCGTATCAATATTCAATGAGGATGCAAATACATCAATGATGTTGATCACATCAGCCTGGCTGGTGGTTTCATCAAGCGTTACCTGTATCGTATTGTCTTTGTAGTAAAAATTGATAGCTCTGTCTTCTGCTATTTTTTTTATGGCCGTTACATCTTTTAAGTGAATGCGAAGCGTATCGAAATAATAGTTGTTACTGTTTTCAAAACCAAGCTCACTTAATTCATCGCTGAGTGTATGTGCTAAAGTGCTTACCCTTTTAGCAATGTTTTTCAAACCATCCGGACCATGATACACTGCATACATCGCCGCCATGTTGGCCAGTAATGCCTGTGCTGTGCAAATATTGCTGGTGGCTTTTTCCCGGCGGATATGCTGCTCTCTTGTTTGCAATGCCATTCGCAAACAACGGTTGCCTGTTGCATCAATACTCACCCCAATGATACGGCCGGGGATCACTCTTTTAAAATCATCTTTTGTGGCAAAGAAAGCAGCATGAGGTCCGCCAAAACCCATAGGCACACCAAAACGTTGAGCAGAACCTACTGCAACATCGGCTCCCAGCTCTCCCGGAGGTGTTAATAAAGTCAACGCTAACAGGTCAGTTGCCATCACCACCTGCGCATTAACTGCATGTACTTTATTGATAAACTCACGGTAATCTGCAACCGAACCTGTACTGTCGGGATATTGCACAATGGCACCAAAGAAATGGTCATCTAATTGGGCAGATTGATAATCGCCAAACACTAATTCAATACCGATGGGTTCTGCCCTTGTTGCAAGCACATCTTTTGTCTGGTGAAAAATATTTTCATCTACAAAAAACTTTGGAGCAGTTATATGGTCGTGGTCTTTGTTCTTGTGGTTAAAAAGCATGCTCATGCCTTCAGCAGCAGCGGTGGCTTCATCGAGCAGACTGGCGTTGGCAATAGGCAATCCCGTTAGATCACTCACCATCGTTTGATAATTCAGGAGGCTTTCTAAACGGCCTTGCGATATTTCCGCCTGGTAAGGCGTGTACTGAGTGTACCATCCCGGGTTTTCAAACACATTTCGCAGGATCACACTCGGTGTAATGGTATCATAATAACCCTGGCCGATATAGTTTTTGAATACTTTATTCTTAGCTGCTGTTTCTTTTAAATCGGCCAAATATTGATATTCGCTGCTGGCACCTGGTAATGCCAATAAGCCTTTGATGCGGATACTGTCTGGAATGGTCTTGCTGATCAGTTCATCGATGCTTTGTACGCCAATTGTAGCCAGCATTTCTGCGGTTTCCTGTTCGTTGGGCCCGATATGCCTTCCTGCAAATTCGTTCTGTTGTTTTTCGAAGAGATTCATAAATATGGGGAGATTGAAAATTTTCCGCTGCAAATTTACGATGATAAACAGTCAAAATGAGTTTTGGTTTGCTGAAAAGCTAATGGATGTTAGTAAACATGGTACTAACTTTTTTTGGTGGTTACAAAGAGCAAATAGGGCGCTGTGATTTATGACATCTTCTCTTGTAAAAAAATGTTTGTGTTACTTTTGTAACAAAGTACCGGCGCTTATCTGCTGAACTTTACCCAAACTATACAGATCATTATGCCAGTTAATTTGAGATCACTCACCGTTTTAGCAGCAATATTAATTTCTCTCAAAAGTTTTTCGCAAACAGCCACCTTTGATATCGCTTTGGAGCCAGTAAAAATAGAAGGCCTGGGCGGTTTGCAATCATATGCTTTTGGACAGCACAATGGAAAGTGGCTCATCATTGGTGGCCGGCTGGACGGTTTGCACCGCAGGCAGCCCTTTGCTGCATTTGATGAAGATGGGCATAACAGGAGGTTGTTTGTAATTGACCCGGTTAATAAGAAGCACTGGACAGCATCCATTAGTTCTTTATCCACGGCTTTACAGGAACAACTGAGTTCCACCAATATGCAGTTTTTTCAGCAAGGCAATTATTTGTATGTAGCCGGTGGTTATGGTTTTAGTGCAAGTTTAGATGATCATACCACTTATGCAAAGCTGGCTGCCGTGGATGTACCGGCTACCATCAATGCCATTATTAACAAAGGAAAACTGGTGGCTCATTTCAGGCAGATAACGGACAGCCAATTCCAGGTAACAGGCGGCAGGATCGTGAAAATAAATGAACTATTTTATTTGGTAGGGGGACAAAAATTTTTAGGTGCGTACAATCCAATGGGGCCAGATCACGGCCCGGGTTTTATACAGGAATATACCAACCAGATCAGGAAATTTTCTTTAATGGATGATGGCAGCAGGATAACCATCGATCACCTGCCGGCTATTACAGATGAAGCGCATTTACACCGGAGAGACTATAACGTTGTTCCGCAAATTTTGCCTGGGGGACAGGAGGGAGCTACTGCTTTCTCCGGGGTTTTTCAAAAAACTGTCAATATTCCTTTTTTAAATTGTGTTGATATCGACAGCGCAGGTTATACCGTGAATCATTCCTTTACACAGTACTATAACCATTATCATTGTGCTCATTTTCCTGTGTATGCTGCATCAACCAAAGAAATGAACACGGTTTTTTTAGGAGGCATTGCGCAATATTATGATGATGGTGGTTTACTCACACAAAATTCTGATGTACCCTTTGTAAAAACCATTGCCAGGGTATCAAGAAATGCGGAAGGGCGTATGGCAGAATATAAACTGCCGGTTCAAATGCCTGCCTTGTTGGGCGCCGGATCAGAGTTGATACCGAATGAAGCTTTGCCACGATATACCAATGGCGTGATCAGGTTCGATGAACTATCTCCGGATACCACACTAATTGGATATATATACGGCGGTATTGTGAGTAAGCAACCCAATACATTCTGGGTATCCGAAGGAGAACTAAGCAATGCAACCAATAAAATATTTAAAGTTTTACTGGTAAAAAATGGCAGGGCAGGAGCACACCGGCTGAATGAACAAAGCACCGGTACGCTAAAGATGGAAGCTTACCCCGATATTAAAAATGATTCATTGATCATTCAATATAAGTTGGTAAAAACGACGGATGTAAAGCTGACATTATCCACGCCCTTAGGGAAAAACCTGGTGGAACTGAATTTGAAAGACCAGCCTGCAGGTGACATGCGCTTTTCAAAATACATAGACAAACTCAGTGATGGCGGCACTTTCATATTAACTATTGAAACTGCTTATGAAAAAGCGACGCAAAAAATAATTGTGGAGCCTTAAGCCTATTTTTCAATAGAAAGTCCAGTTGATTTTGAAATACCTGCTACAGACTTTTTTCTGTTTCACATTTAGTTTTTATCTTGTACCAGTTGCATGCTATATGTGCTGGATGAAAGAACGGCCAACAGCAAAAACACACTACTCACTTAAGTAGTCCAATAAAACTCTTAAACTAAAAACCATGGAATTTTTAGAGCATTTAGACCCTTTACTAAGGTCCTTTTGGTTTATTGCCATTCCTGCCAGCATCATTTTTATTGTGCAAATGATCATGACATTTACGGGCACAGATTCATCTGACGGACTTTCAGCAGATTTTGACAGTGACCTCAGCGGAGGAGAAGCTCCATTTCAATTATTTTCCTTAAGAAACCTTATCAACTTCCTGCTGGGGTTCAGCTGGACGGGTATTTCATTTTATAATACCATCTCCAGCAAAGCGATGCTTATAACCCTCGCATTTGCCATCGGCAGTTTATTCATTTTTTTATTTTTTATCATCATACGGCAGGTACAAAAACTGGCCGAAGACAATTCTTTTAAGATCAGCAATACCATCAATAAAACTGCGGAAGTGTACTTAACGATCCCGGGTAATAAAAAGGGAAGGGGCAAGATCATGATCAGTGTACACGGGGCTTTTCACGAATTAGCGGCCATGACGGAAAACGATACCATTCCCTCTGGCACAGTAGTGAAAGTAGTAAGAATTGACAACAACGATATCCTTATAGTAGAAACAATATAATCAACCAGCATGACTCCACTTATCATTATTGTAGTTGCCGTAATCGTTTTATTTGTCACCATTACCGCATTAATTTCAAGGTACAAACGTTGCCCTTCAGACAAAATCTTAGTTATTTATGGACGCACAGGAGGTACTTCAGCCAAATGTGTGCATGGTGGAGGCGCTTTTATCTGGCCGGTGATACAGGATTATGCTTTCCTGGATCTGAAGCCATTGTCTATTGAAGCAAACCTCACCAATGCGCTTAGCCGCCAGAATATCAGGGTGGATGTTCCCTGTCGATTTACCATTGCAATTTCCACCGAACCAGACAGCATGAACACTGCTGCAGAAAGATTGCTGGGTTTGTCATCTGAACAAATACAGGAACTTGCAAAAGACATATTATTTGGACAGTTGCGTTTGGTAATTGCCACTATGACGATTGAAGAGATCAACTCTGACAGGGATAAATTCCTGGATAATATTTCTAAAAATGTGGACAGCGAGTTGAAGAAGATCGGTTTAAAACTGATCAATGTGAACGTTACGGATATTAAGGATGAATCAGGGTACATAGAAGCGTTAGGAAAAGAGGCGGCAGCCAAAGCCATCAACGAAGCAAAGATCAGTGTAGCCGAACAGGAAAAAATTGGTGAAACAGGTAAGGCGCTTGCAGACCGGGAAAAAGACACGCAGATCGCCGAAACGCACCGTGACAGGGATGTGAAAATTGCTATTACGCAAAAAGACAAAGAGATCAGTATCGCCACTGCCGTAAAGGATGAAACCATTGGTAAAGCCGAGGCAGACAGGGATACCAGGGTAAAAACATCTGAAGCCAATGCCATTGCGATCAAAGGGGAAAATGAAGCCAAAATTGCCATCGCCAACTCGGAAGCCCTTCGCAGGGAGAAAGAAGCGGAATCATTGCGTATAGCGATTGCCGCGGAAAAAGTTCAGCAGGCCAAGGCGCTGGAAGAATCCTATGTGGCGGAACAAAAAGCGGAATTGGCCCGTTCGGAAAGAGAGCGTTCGACTCAGATCGCCAATATTGTGGTACCGGCAGAAATAGCCAAACAAAGAGCCATTATCGAGGCACAGGCCGCTGCAGAAACCATCAGGGAAAATGCCCGGGGCGAAGCAGATGCTATTTTTGCAAAAATGCAGGCCGAAGCAAATGGTTTGTTTGAAATACTTACCAAACAGGCCGAAGGTTATAAAGAAGTGGTGGCGGCAGCAGGCGGTGATCCAAGCAAAGCCTTCCAGTTATTATTATTGGAAAAGCTGCCCGAGCTGGTAAAAACCCAGGTGGAAGCTGTTAAGAATATCAAGATCGATAAGATCACCGTTTGGGATTCTGGCAATGGCCAGGGAGAGAACGGCAATTCATCCACGGCCAATTTTGTGTCCGGTATGATGAAAACCGTGCCGCCGTTGAATGACCTGTTTAATATGGCCGGGTTGAACCTGCCGAGTTATTTAAAGGGAGCAGACAAAGAA
>JAKQJG010000204.1 GCA_029561305.1 Bacteroidota bacterium
ATCGGGAAACAAAAAGGTGTTGCCCTTGTTGGAAATGTGATAATAATGTTACCATTATTAATCCTTTCCAGGGCATTGCGCAGGCGTACTTCCTCCATCTGCTGATCAAGTACTTCACGATAAGCCTGCTTTAATAAAATATTACCGGGATCATATTCAGCGAATACATTGAACAATAAACTGGCGCTGCTTTGCAGATGCTTTGCCTTTACTTTCTCGCCCGGCATGCCCTGGAATATTAATCCGCCGATCACCGCAATATCCCGGAACTTTCGCCTGGCCATTTCAGTAGAATTTACACTTTTTTGAATATCAGTGAGCAGGTTATCCAGCGTAAAAAAATCTTTTGCATTGGTATCGTCTACCGGTATCGGTTGATCGCTTAGCAATTCAAAGCCATAATCATTCATGGCAATGGAAAAAGTGATAGGCGCTATCCTGCTGATACGGTAAGCCAGTATGGCTGCCATTGCCTCATGTACCAGCCTGCCTTCAAAAGGATATACAAAAAGATGAAAGCCGTCTTTTGTTTCAATCTGTTCAATCAACAATTCATTTTCTGCAGGAATAACAGACAATGCTTTCTGCAGATCAAAAAGAGGTTGTAAAGCCGTGAGCTCCTTCTGCTCCTCCCCTTTTGGGGGAGGTTGGGAGGGGGCTGGGCTGTTCATCATCTTCCGCAGCATCAATCCCAGGTTAGCAGTAAGTGACATCCTCCCTCCCATCCAGCTTGGCACGATTGATTTTTTTGCATTGGAATTCCGCACCAGCACTGTCATATCTTTCAACATCACATATTCCAGCTTTCTTCCTGCCAGTGTAAATACATCACCCGTTTCCAGTCTTGAAATAAACCACTCCTCTATCACACCAATAAAACCACCGCTTACAAATTTTACTTTTAGCATGGCATCGCTTACGATAGTGCCAATATGCATCCGGTGACGCATAGCCATTCTCCGGCTGCTGATCTTGTAAACGCCATCAACAACTTCTACTTTTTTGTAATCATCATATTGCTGCAAGGCCCTGCCGCCCTGTGTGATGAAATGTAAGATTTCCTGCCACTCATCTTCTGTTATTGCTGAAAAACAGTGAGTGCTTTTTACTTCTTCAAAAATTTTTACCGGCACAAACCCGTCCCCCACAGCCAGCGTACACAGGTACTGTATCAGCACATCAAAGCAAAGCAGCATCGGGTCTTTGCTCTCGATATAATTCTCTTTCATCGCAGCTTTTAACGCCGCTACTTCCACCAGTTCTAAAGAATGAGTTGGCAGAAAAAATATCCTGCTTGTTTCTCCGGGCTGGTGACCACTGCGGCCTGCCCTTTGTAAAAACCTTGATACACCTTTTGGAGAACCCACCTGCACTACGGTATCAACCGGGCGGAAATCAACGCCGAGGTCTAAGCTGGCAGTACATACTACCGCTTTTAATTTCCCTGTATGCAGACTATCCTCAACCCATAGACGCAATTCCTGTTCCATACTGCCATGATGCAAGGCAATAGCGCCGGATAATTCAGGTGCATTGGTTAATAGTGCCTGGTACCACATTTCACTCATGCCCCTCGTATTGATAAAAACCAACGTGGTGTTGTTTTGATTAATTATATCCACGACATGATGTACCAGCTTAATTCCCAAATGGCCGGCCCATGGATATTTTTCTATCTCATCAGGAATGACAGGTATCACCTCAATATTTTTCTTTATGTCCGCTTTTACTATCACCCCTTGTTGTTTTACGGGAGACAATAAAACCTCTTTGGCCTGCTCCAAATTGCCAATGGTTGCAGAGATGCCCCAAACAGCGGGATAGGTATTGACTAATGACCATTGACTATTGACAATTCTTGAAATCGCCAACTCTACCTGCACCCCTCTTTTCCCACCCATTAATTCATGCCATTCGTCAACGGCGATGATCTTCACATTTTTAAATATCTCTCCATTGTTTTTTTGTGCCAACAGCAAATGCAAACTCTCCGGCGTTATCAGCAACACTTCCGGCATATTTCTTTTTTGCTTTTCCCTTTCGCTCACCGGTGTGTCTCCATTGCGGATACCTACCTTCCACTGCATATTTAAATCCACCACTACTTCCTCCATTGCCCTGCCAATATCTTTTGCCAATGCACGCAGGGGTGTAACCCATAAAAGCTGTAACCCGTTTTTAGTTTTTGATTGATAGTCTTTAGGATGTTGATTAATAAAATCAATGAGCGCACCTATAAAAACAGAAAAGGTTTTACCACACCCCGTCGGTGCATTTACCAAACCGCTTCTACCATCCTTAATATGCTGCCAGGTTTGTTGCTGAAACAAAAACGGCTGGCGGCCAGTGGATAAAAGCCATTGTGAAATGATCTTGTAACCTATGGTGGAAGTGAGTTTCAAATGAATGTTTAAAGCTAATTAAATAACAATTTTTGTTGAGTAAGTTTTTTATCTTCGGTAAAACTTTATTTATGGGTTTAGTTTATGCAGATATTGAATTGATAAATGGAGAAGACCTTTCTTTTGCAAGAAAGAATATTATTGGAGTAGAAGAAATCAGAAGAATACATATCACTATCCTGGTGGATACCGGTTCTTATATGCTGGCAATCAACGAAAGTATCCAGGAGCAAATGCAGTTTCCAATAGTGGAAAAGAGAAAAGCTCAATTGGCTGATGGACATATTGTAGAATGTGATGTTGTAAGTCATGTTGAATTAAAATTTAAAAACCGGCGTACAATGTGTAACGCTATGGTTTTACCTGGTGACGCGGAGCCTCTGCTAGGTGCGATTCCTCTTGAAGATATGGACGTTTTGATACATCCTTTGAGGCAAGAATTAATTGTTAATCCCGACCATCCCTACTTCGCCCAAATGAAAATGAAATAACATTTTATAATGTCTTCAAATATTCAATCACCGCCCTTCTCTCCTTTCCCGATAATTTATCACCAAAAGTATGGCCACCATTTCCAAAACCTTTTAAAGTAGTATTGTACACTTCGCTGTTGCCAGGTGCCTCTTTAGCTTCGTACTGCCAGCCGGGGATCTCATAGTTGTAAGAAGGATCACTAAAACTCCTCTGCCAATAAACAGGCCGCTTTTTACTGTCAAGCAAAGTCTCCAGGTCCGGAACCGAACCATTGTGCAGGTAAGGAGCCGTTATCCAAACGCCATCCAGCGGCGGTGCAATGTAACCACGATATGGAACTAACTGTGCCGGGTGATCGCCGGTGGTAAACCAGCTTTTGTTAAACCATTCTACAAACTGCGGATTTGAATAATTAGAAGTGTACAAAGCAGAATCTGTTTGAATAATGCTTTCCGGAATCAGCAGGTTGGGGTACTTGCCCTCCTTACCATATGTACCATGACAACCGGAGCAAGTAGCCCTGAATATTTTTTCTCCCTTGTTCACTAATGTATGATCAACAGGTTTTGGATAGGCAGGCGCTTCTAAAGAATTGAGATAGGCCAGCACATCATTAAAATGCCTGTCCACTTCTGCAGCTTCTGTGGTATCGCTTACCGTTAGCAGGTTGCTGGCCATTAAAAACCTGCCAAAATCACCGCGGCCAAATCCATTATAGAACATGCCGTTCTTTTTTTTCAGCAGCCACCAGGCAGGCACATCGGAGGGGATCACATCATAGTTTGTTGGCAACATTGCTTTGTCGCTCCACTGTAACGTAACAGGATCCCGATGGGCCACCAGCAATGCCGCCAGCCTGTCTGCCAGGTTCACTCCCTTAGTTGTTGTAACCAGGTCAGGTGCAATCGCTTTTATCGAACTGATAAAATTCTTTGCTGCTTCATATTTTTTGGCATTGTCGCCCTTCATATTCTGTAGAAATTTCTCCGCCATCAATGCAGTGCCACCCACTTGTTTGGTAAAATCACTTAAAGAATTTCCCAGTCCCATCACCAGCTTGCCTTCAAATACTTGTGCATGACATTGAAGACAATTAGGCGCAACCACCATTTCACCATTTGGCGCTTTGACCGCTGTAAAATCGTGTGGAATATTTTTATTAACGCCTGCCCTGTTTAAAAAATTATTGCTGTCTTTAGGAATACCCAGCGCAAAAAGGGAGTAAGGAATACCACTTTTTAAATAATCACCGGTGGTAAGGTATTCATAACCCCTCGCTGCATCGCCGCTTCGCTGTTTGCTTGCGGGGATAGACTCAGGTTCGTCATTGTTTATATTGGTGAATTTTGAAAAAGCAAAACAAACCACCGCAACCAGCATCATCACAACAAGTTTTTTCATAGATCAAATTTATGGACTAACAATAAGAATGATATTCACACTGCAATTTTTTAACATCATCATTTTACGCTATTGTACTGGTGCAGCAGTTGCTTCAAATCTTCCAAAGTATTTATTTCTTCCGGCTTTTTATCCTTTCGCCAGCGGCTGATCCGGGGGAAACGCAGCGCTACTCCACTCTTGTGCCGGTTACTGGCAGCAATGCCTTCAAATGCAATTTCGAACACCAGCTCAGGTTTCACTGTCCGTACAGGGCCAAATTTCTCCATCGCATTCCGCTTTACAAAATTATCTACCTCGGCAAATTCCTTATCTGTTAAACCACTGTATGCCTTTGTAAAACTTACCAATTTGTCACCATCCTTTACGGCAAAAGTATAATCTGTATAAAGATTGCTTCTGCGGCCATGTCCTTTTTGTGCATATATCATTACCGCATCAATCGTAAGAGCATCTATTTTCCATTTCCACCAGTCGCCCCGTTTGCGGCCCACTTCATAAACTGAACTTTTTCTTTTTAGCATAATACCCTCGCTGCTATTATCCCTTGAAGTAAGCCGGATCTTTTTTAATTCGTCCCAATGCGCTGTGTCTATAACTGGTGAAACCTGTATAAATGGATGATTGATCCCTGACACAATTTCTTCCAGCAGTTCCCTTCGTTCTGTCATTGATTGTCCCCGGCAATCTTTTCCGTCATGTTCCAGGATATCGTATGCAATAAATGCAACAGGCGCTTCTGTCAATTGCTTTTTAGTAACGTTTTTCCTGCCGATCCTGGTTTGCAAAACAGAAAATGGCAAAGGCTTTAAAATGCCATTTTCATCCGCACTCATACAAATAATCTCACCATCCAACGCAATGCCATCTGGCAGCAGATCCCTGAATGCATTGTACTCAGGAAATTTTTCTGTTACCAGTTCTTCACCGCGGCTCCAAACAAACAGTTCGTTATTCCTCTTGATGATCTGACCACGGATGCCGTCCCATTTCCATTCTGCCTGCCACTCCTGTATATCACCCAACGCCTCCACTTCACCTTCTACAGCATAGGAAAGATAAAATGGATAAGGTTTTGAGCTATCCAGTGCGGAAGATGCTTCATTCAGCAGCTCATCAAAATCAATGCTGGCAGGGTTCCATAGCCCGCCAATACGGTGCGCTATAACGGAGGGGGATACACTCACTGATCTTGCCAGTGCATTCACCATCATCTTCTGGCTCACACCGATCCTGAAACCACCCGTTATAAGTTTATTAAAAACAAAACGTTCTACCAGTGTAAACCGCTTCCAGCAATCAAGCACAAAATCTTTCTTCTCCTGCTCATCCCTTTTCTCGAGGGCAATAAATTTTTCTAAATAAAAGGAAAGGCTGTTTTCCTCAGCATTTTGCAGGGTTTCGTTCTCAGGCAGCAATAAGGCGATTGTCTCCCCCAGGTCACCTACGGTATGATAGGATTCATCAAAGAGCCATGGGGGAAGGTTCACCATCTCAAGACACCATTGTGAAAGCAGAGTGCTGTTAACGATCCGCTTGGGTCTTCGTCCGCTGAAAATAGCAATCACCCACACTTTATCCTTACCGGGTGCAGCAGCAAAATAATGTTGCAACGCTTCCAGCTTGGCGTTTGTTTTAGTGCTTGTGCCTAAGATGTTAACCAGTTCAGCAAACTGTTGCATGGTTGTATTGCTATATTGTTGAATTGTTGTTGGGTGTAATTGCTGTTGACGTTTCTTCTTCTTCCTCCAGTCCGTAATTTGTTTTTACTTCGTCTGCGGCTATGCCATTCTCATTTAAGTACCGGCTAAACGAAGATTGAAAACCATGTGTCACAAAAACCTTTTCAGCGCCGGTTGCTTTCACCGCACTTATCAAACCTTCCCAGTCTGCATGATCGCTCAACACAAAACCTGCATCCACATTTCTTCGCCTCGCATTACCACGTACCTGCATCCAGCCACTGCAAACACCTACGCTGTAGGGATAAAAACGTTTCATCCAGGGTGTACCGTCTGCGCTCGGTGGCGCAACCACAATATTACCTTTAAAGATGTCATTGGGAGAACCTGCTTCTACTCTTGTAACGGCAGGTAATGACCACCCGTTACTCATCAACACCTGTTGTGTATTATGAACCGCTCCATGAGCAAAAATGGGGAGCCCTGTTTCAGCCAGGGGCTTCAATATACGTTGCGCTTTACCCAGACTATATGCAATGAGCACACTTGTTTTTCCTTCCGTATGGTTTTTTAGCACCCATTTCTTTATACCATCAAAAATGTCGCTTTGCTTTTTCCATTTGTAGATGGGAAGTCCAAAGGTAGACTCACTGATAAATGTGTTGCATTTAACGGGTTCAAATGATCCGCTGATACCATCGTCCTCTGTTTTGTAATCGCCGCTAAACACCCACACTTCACCGTGATATTCTACCCTCACCTGTGAAGAACCAATGATATGCCCTGCCGGATGAAGGGAAATTTTTACCCCGTTCATGTTGACCGTTTCACCCCATTCTTTACTTTCATAATTACCTTCTCCTAATCGCAACTGCAGCAAAGGTTTTGTGTGATGATGGCATAGATAACTTTTGCTTCCCCATTTTGCATGATCACTGTGGGCATGTGTGATCACTGCCCTGTCAACAGGCTTCCAGGGGTCAATATAAAAACCACCGGCAGCACAATAAAGGCCTTTATCTGTAAATTCAATTAATGGCATCCTTCGTTTTTGATTTTTGCGACCTGCATTTGTCACTACAGTATTTTACTTCCTCCCAAACTGCCTGCCATTTTTTGCGCCAGGTAAAAGGACGGTTGCAAACGATGCAGATTTTCGACGGCAGGTTTGGTTTTTTGTGAGCCATATCCTCATAAAAACAAAAGCCGAACTGTATAGTTCGGCTTCGGGTTGAATCATTTTATGTTTCTTACCAGGCTTTACTGGTCTTGCCATTGTAAATTTTAATAAAATTCAGGTGCTTGTTCTCGAAATAGTCGGGTATTTCATCATCTGTTTTTGCCACCACCGGTTTAAATTTATAATCAGAAAACACTTTAAAATTCTTATCGTTGATATGACTCATAAAATCCTGGGGATGTTTTATAAGCAGGTTCACAAACAACTGGGCACATTCAAAACCCTTAAAAGCCATATCAGAGGGTCTGCCTTTTAACTTTTTTGAATAAGCGTTCATAAGCATCCTGCTATACTCATCCGTTTTGTTATTGTAATACGGCGTGGTAAAATACACCGGGAACTCTGCCAGGTCGCCTTTACGGAAAAAACTTTTAAAATTATCCCAGTTGGGCATACCTATTAACGTTAGTGGGTAGTTATCCGGAATACCATGACAGGCTTTAGCCAGTTTTACAGCAAATACTTCGTCTAAAGAACCGCCAATGATAATGGAGCTCCGGTTACTGTCCAGTTTTCTCTTGATCAATCCCGTGCTAATGAGTGTATCAAAATTAAGTGTCTGGATATTCAGGAGTGGTTTGCCATCCTGTTCGTTGATCGCTTTGAAATAGGATGCAACCCGGTCTTCCTGCGTCCCTTTTTGACGGCAAAGAAAAATCTGATCGGTTCCATGATCCTGCAATAAGAAAGAATAAATGGCTTCGCAATGCGCTTTTAAAGTAGAGTTTAATATGACTGTAAAAGGATTGTTACTGATACCGCCGTCATTAGGATAGGCAGCAGAAATGAACGGAATGTTTCTTGCGAGGGCCAGATCTGCCAGCAACTTAAAATCCAAATCCCTCACTGGTCCTATCAAAAGGTCGAGCTTGTTCAATTTATTGTTTTTGATCAGTGCCGAAAGTGGCTCTTTATACGACCGGGTATCATAAATGTAAGCTTCAATATTTACGCTGTCCAGTTTTAAAGAATCCAGTCCTAACTGCACCCCATTTACAAAATCAATTGCGGGTGTAATGAATTTGGGCATGCCCTGCGAATAGCGGAAATTACCGGTGGCACTAAAAACAGAATCCAGGTATAAGGGTGCGAATATGCCTACCCGGTAGGTCTTCATTTTGGGTATACTATCGGTGCCCTGTGCCCCGGCAGATGACAATGAAAATAAAACGCTGAAAAAGGTTAATAAAAGTAAAAAAGGTTTCTTCATGTGTTGAAAAATTTATTCCCCGGCATCGCCCCCCAGGCCTCACCATCGTTCCCTCTCCAAAAGAGAGGGAGGCCAGGCTCTATCTATTATTCAAATTCTGTATTTAAGCCTGCCCGTACAGGCGGGCATTTGGTCATTTGTTGTACAACAATCAAGGGTACGCACACCTAAACTCCACTTTAAAAAATCCTCAAAACTTTAAGCTCCAGATTTCTTTAGTAGCTAAAAGAACATGAACAGCTCTTTAAACAACATGTACACCCATTCCTAATTGAATTCACTATTCCCCTCACCTTCAAACTCTGAATCCCCCTTTAGGGGATAGGGGCGACCTACTCCCACTCTATCGTTGCAGGTGGCTTACTGCTGATATCATACACCACCCTGTTAATGCCCCGCACATTGTTGATGATCTCATTCGAGATATCGGCTAAGAATTCATAAGGAAGGTGTGCCCAGTCTGCCGTCATTCCATCCACCGATGTTACGGCCCTCAACGCCACCGTATACTCGTATGTCCGTTCATCCCCCATTACTCCTACGCTTTTTACCGGCAACAAGATGGTACCGGCCTGCCAAACGGTTGCATAGAGATTGGATTTTTTCAAACCTTTAATATAAATGGCATCTGCCTCCTGCAATAACCGTACCTTTTCTTCGGTAATTTCTCCTAAAATACGGATGCCCAAACCCGGCCCAGGAAACGGATGGCGGAACAGCATTTCATGTGGAATGCCAAGCTCCAAACCCACCCTGCGCACTTCATCTTTAAACAACAAACGAAGCGGTTCCACCAGGGATAATTTCATGGTATCCGGCAGGCCACCTACATTGTGATGCGACTTGATAGTTGCTGAAGGGCCATGCACCGATAAAGATTCTATCACATCAGGATAGATGGTACCCTGGCCAAGAAAATCAATGTTTTCAATACGATGGGCCTCCTGGTCAAAAATTTCAATAAAGGTTTTGCCGATGGCTTTTCTTTTTTCCTCTGGATCTGTTTTACCAGCCAGTTTGGTATAAAAATGTTCCCTTGCATTGACCCCTTTTACATTCAGGCCAAGTTTGGCATATATCTCCAGTACTTCTTCAAATTCATTTTTACGCAGCACACCATTATCAACAAAAATTCCAAACAGGTTATCGCCAACAGCTTTATGCAAGAGTGTTGCCGCCACTGTACTGTCTACCCCGCCACTCAGCGCCATGATCACTCTTTTATCGCCGATCTTATTTTTTAATTCCGCTACGGTATCGCTGATAAAATGAGCAGGCGTCCAGTTTTGGCTGCAACCACAAATATGAGTTAAGAAATTTTTGAGAATAAGTTTTCCTTCAGTGGAATGATACACTTCCGGGTGAAACTGCAGACCGTATAAAGGCAATCCATCGTTGCGTTTAAAAGCGGCAACGGGTATACTTTCTGTGATTCCCAATATAGAAAAGCCTTCGGGCAATTCTTTAATGGTATCGCTATGGCTCATCCACACCTGTGAGTGCTGAGATACGCCTTGCAGTAAAATATCCGGCTGAACGATCTCGAACTTTGCCCTTCCGTATTCTCTTTTTTCACTCTTATCCACCCTGCCGCCAAATATTTTGCTGGTTAATTGGGCCCCGTAACAAACACCCAGTACCGGGAGTTTTTCCGCCATGTTTTTCACATCGGCGATCAGCGCATCGGGCTGGTTTACCGAAAAAGGCGAGCCGGAAAGTATAATACCTTTTAACCCTGAATTGTACTCTATTGGCTTATTATAAGGAACTATTTCGCAGTACACATTGGCTTCCCTTACGGCCCTTGCAATTAACTGCGTGAACTGGGAGCCAAAATCGAGGATCAAAATTTTTTCCGTCATGGCAGCGAAGGTAAATATTGATAATTGATTATTCAATTTAATGATTGAAACGGTGCATTCACCGGGCACGGGCCCCCGTTTACCGGATTTTTTACCAAAGGCTTGCCGGAGATTATTTAATTCCCAATCTTTACAAAAATTAACAGCCATGAGACAAATTGCAATCCTTTCCATCGTTCTGTTCACTTTAGCTTCCTGCCAGCATGAAACAGGCAGCGGGAATATCATCAAAGAAAAAAAACCGGTAGGCAATTTCACCGCTTTATCTGCCGGCAGCGGCTTTGAGGTAGAGGTAAAAATTGGTTCACCGGTATCGGTTGAAATAGAAGCCGATGACAACCTGATGAAATACATAAAAGTGAAAGTGGAAGGCAATATGCTTAGGATAGATGCAAAAAACAACTTTAGTATCAGCAACGGTCATTTTAAAGCTTATGTAACGGTGCCGGCACTCGATGAAATTGAAAGCAGTGGTGCGGCTGACATAAATGTACTGGATGAAATCAAAAGCAGCGGCAAAGTAAGATTGCATGCTTCAGGTGCAGCTAAAATTACAGCAAAAGTAGATGCGCCCAAAGTGGATGCTGAATCAAGCGGTGCTGCCAATATAGAAGTGAGCGGCCGCACAAAAGATATCTATGCCGACGCCAGTGGAGGTGCCGTTATTGAAGCCGATGAATTGCTGAGCGAAAATGCCGATGCAGAAGCCAGTGGTGCAGGGAGCGTTCATATATCTGCCAGTGTAAAAGTAAAAGCCAAAGCCAGCGGTGCTGGTAATGTGTATTATAAAGGCGGTGCCAGTAATGTACAGGCCGACGAAAGTGGTGCCGGCAATGTACATAAGGAAGACTAGTTCCTATCTTTTTAGCAACTTTACTGCCAGTACGATCATGGCCAGTAAAAACATAAAAATGGAGAGGCGGTTGATGCCGTGCATGTACCTCATCCACTGCGTTCTTGGTTCATTGGGGTCCTTTTTCTTTAAGTATAAATATTCGGCCACCTGGCGAAGCATTCCCATAATGTTTTCTTTTAACTAAGATACAATTAAAGAGGGGATTTGGTTGAGTGGCAGAGCGATTTAGTTTTGAATGTTTTCGTAAATTGCCTGATTATAAATGTTGTAGGAAATCACACAGTAAACTCATGGTAACATTTTCAATTCGTGACGAAATCGTTGAAGTAATCAACAAACTATTTGTCTATACCGATTCACAAGACTGGGAGAAGCTGCAAAACGAAGTGTTCTCCGACGATGTGTTTTTTGACATGTCTTCGCTTGGGGGCAAGAAAGCGGAAACAACCTCTAAAGAAATTTGTGACACCTGGCAAAAGGGTTTTGTGGGTATTGATTCCATCAATCACCTGGCAGGAAACTATTTAGTGCATATACACGATACAACTGCCACCGTTTTTGCCTACGCTACAGCTACACATTATAAAGCATCCGCTACAAAGGGCAAGACAAGGGAATTTGTTGGAACTTATGATATAAGTTTGTTGAAACATGGGTATGGATGGCGGATCTATCAATTCAAATACGATTTGAAATTTTCAACTGGCAACCTTGACCTGAGTTGATTTAACACGAACGCATAACACACTATTTGCGCATCACTGCCTCTCCATCAAGTATTGAACTTAAACACGACCTGTACTTTTAACTGCCATGCTGAAGCAGGAAGTATTTGACCCTCGAAAAGACAGTAAATCTTTTTACCCAAACCCAGTGCAACGATTTCATATTTCACATTGTCATCCTTCATATGAGACAGCTTTTAACCTTAGCACTATTGACACTTGTTGTTCAAGCAACAGGTCAGAAACAAAACAAATGGAACATTACGGTGCAACTACAGCCAGAGTTGACTATTCACCAAAATCAGTATTCGAGTATAGTGAATGAAAAACACCGCATGGCCACTTTTAACATGGGTATTTCTTCGGCGGTTCAATACAACCTCACCAATCGCTTGTTTTTTAATTTCGGAGTTGGTTACATCGCAAGAAAATTAAACACGTCTGCCATCCTTGACCAGTCAACTTTACCAGCGCCACATTTTAGTGCAACAAAAGAACTGAATCACACCTACTTTCTTTCATATAAAACGTTGCAAATTCCCGTGAACATTGGTTACAAAGTAATCAACAATAAAAAATTCAAATCCTTTTTACTGGCGGGTATGTCAGCCAATTATTTACTGGCAGCCAAATACAAAGTGGGTAATGCTCAATATGACGCTACTTATGCTAAAGGATATTGGCAGGGTATTTCACTAAATGCTGGCATAGGTACCGATTTGCGATTGACTGAAAATATAAGCTTAACTAACTCGCTCACCTGGTCTTTTGTAAATTCCGTTAGAAAAGATCATTTCCTGAAACTTAAGGCTGATGAAGGCGGGATAGCTTTGCCACATGATTATTTGAGGTTCAGTATCGGGATTAAAAAGGCGTTGTAAAACGGGCAGGTATCCAGATCAGGTAGAAATACCACTACCACATTCAATTACCAGCAATATCACTTCCCCCGCCGCTTCATCTCTTTATCGATCAAACCCAACTCTCGCCCGGTTTGCCCGGCTACACTGCTGTTTTCCTGCGCCCTTCTCATCAGGTAAGGTATTACATCTTTGATAGGTCCAAACGGCAAATACTTACTTACCGAACAACCTGCTTTAGCCAGGTTAAAAGTAATATTATCGCTCATACCATATAATTGTGAAAAATGTACCTGTGGATGATGGAGGGGCAGGTTTTTCTGCTGCAGCAACTGGGTGGCCAGCAGGTTGCTGTCTTCATTGTGTGAGGCAATGATCACCGCTATTTTATCGAGATGGCTGATACAAAACTCCACCGCTTCGTTATAATCCTTGTCACAGCTTGCCTTATCCGGTTGTATCGGTGACGCATACCCTTTTTCGGCTGCCCGGTTTCTTTCCTTTTCCATGTAGGCACCACGAACGAGCTTGGCTCCAAGGGTAAACGATCTTTCCAGACCGGCTTCATAAGAATGTTTTAAAAACTGCAGCCTGTCGTGACGGTATAACTGGATCGTATTGTAAATAACCACCCGGTTCTTGTTAAAAGTATCCATCATCAGCATGGTAAGTGCATCCACCGGATCCTGTATCCAGGTTTCTTCTGCATCTACTAATACGGCGATCTTTTTTTCAGCGGCAGCTTCACAAATACGCAGCATCCGCAACCTTACCCGGTGCCATTCTTCTTTTTCTTCATTATTTAATTTCTCAATAGACTTCAGGTAACGTTTCATCAACGTGCCTTCTTCACTGTTCATCATGGCATCAATCTTTTCCAGTAAAGCAAACCTGCTAAAGCCGGTAACCTTGATGCTCATAAACGGAATGTTGGGTTGCGTGGCGGCGTAGTTGATCACCCGGATAAATTCTTCTGTTGAATGACTAAAACCCTGTTCGCCATCATCACCGCCTTCCACGCCATAATCCAATATCACCTGTACATTGTATTCGCCCAGGCGCCTGGCAACAGCGGCAGTTTCATCCAGGGTTTCACCGCCAACAAACTGCTGAAAAATAGTATTGCGGATGATGGTTTTGGTAAAAGGCAGGTTCCACCTGATAGCAATGGGCGTCACTTTTAAACCAAGGTTGATCAGCCAGGGTTTTCCCATCGAAGAAAAAAGAAAGTGGGCCTTTTTAAGTTCTTTGTCTTTTTTATAAGCGAAAGCGTATTCGGTATTGTCGAAAGAGATCATTTGGT
>JAKQJG010000206.1 GCA_029561305.1 Bacteroidota bacterium
TGCCTTACTTCATAGTTATTAAACCTGAGGATGTGAATACCCAATGACTCAATATGACCTTGTCGAATTGCATCATTTATTTTTACATCTACCCGGTCATGTATTCCTCCATCTATTTCAATTACCAGTTTTAGTGAATGACAATAAAAGTCTGCAATATAATTCCAGATGGGATGTTGCCTTCTGAATTTTGCACCGAATTGATTTTTTGCCAGATATCCCCAAACAATTTTCTCTTCATGTGTTGGAAATTTTCTTAACTCCTCTGCTCTCTGAAAAATTAATGTAGAAGCGCCATAGTGCATATCAAGATTACGCCAGTGTTCTTGTCCCCCAGCTGTCATTGGGGAACTTTGAGTTCTTATATTTTTATGCTCATTTTTCTGTCGGCATAATAACGACTTATCTATTTCAAATCCTGATTTGAATTTAAGGTAAGCCCCTTTAGGGGTTTGGGGCAACTTTCCAGTTTTTCGTATTGGTATGACTTAACACGATTTTCACCTTAAACTTATTTCTTAAATGCCTCGCCAGTGCTTCTGCTGCATATACACTCCTGTGCTGACCGCCGGTGCAACCAAAGTTGATGGACAAATGTTCAAAGCCTCTTTTAATATATTCTTCAACAGATATGTCGATAATGCTGAACATGCTGTTTAAAAAATCAGGCATCTTGGTACGCTGTTCTAAAAAATCCTTTACAGGTTTATCCAGTCCGCTTAAATGTTTGTAGGCATCAAATCTCCCAGGATTTAAAATGCCCCGCATGTCAAAAACAAAACCACCACCATTGCCGGTTTCGTCTGCCGGATAACCGTTCTTAATAAACGAAAAACTGCGGATGTCAACTATTAAAGGGGTTTCTGCTGTTGCCTGCACCGGTGTAAATTCAGCGATCACTTCTTCGCTTGTACATAGCTCAAGCACTTTTTTAAATTCGGGCAATGCTATGCCAATGCTCTGATTGCTGGTAAACCATTGTAGGTTTTGTAACGCCAATGGGATGCTGGTTAAAAAATGAGCCTTGCGTTCAAACAATCCCCTGAAACCATAAGCGCCCAATACCTGCAACAATCGTATCAGCACATAACCATTATACTGGCTTCGGAAAACTTCTTTATCGATTGATTCTCCAGTCGCCTGTTCAAAGGCATTCATATAGTCATCGAGTAAGCGCTTTTTCCAGTCATCGGTAAGATTGGCTTTTGCCTGCCATAATAAAGAAGCCACATCATACTGCGGCGCTCCCTTCATGCCGCCCTGGTAATCTATAAAATGCACTTGTGACATTTCGTCCACCATTATATTCCTGCTCTGAAAATCACGGAACATAAAAAACTTGTACTCAGTATGAGACAGGTAGTTGCTCAGCGCCTCAAAGTCTTTTATTAGTTTCTGTTTGTCGTAAGGACGGCGGAGTGCATCCAAAAAATAGTACTTAAAATACAACAGGTCGGCCATGATGGCTTCTTTGCCAAAGGAAGAATTGGTAAGACATTTTTTGTAATCCAGGCCTTCATGTCCCTTTACCTGCAGCAACGCCAATTGTTCGAGGCTTTGTTTGTACAAGGAATAAACTTCGTCACTTAAATCCTGTTGCTCCAGTTTATCAAGTAAAGAAGTATTGCCAAAATCTTTCTGAATGTATATACTTTTATCATCACTTACTGCCAGCACTTCGGCTGTTCGCAATTTTTTTTCTGCAAAATGTTTAGAGAAGTAAATAAAAGTTTCATTCTCTTTTATATTGGCGCCATGCGTTGCTATAAAATTACCTTCGGTAGTATGCAGGCGGTAATAATGCCTTTCGCTTCCTGCCTGTGGCAGTTTATCAATAGATTGAATGGATGCTTTTGAAAACCTGGCTATTAGCGTTTCTATTTCTTCTGTAGGTTGCTGCATTGAAATTAAAATACTGTTTCGGTAAAAATAAATTATTTGACCCGAATCATTCCCAATAAAAATTGTGATGAATGCTGCGACTTTAAATAGCCGGATTTAAACATTAAGTGTATGCAATTTTTATGATAGCGCAAATTCAACTGCAGCCTTTACATGTATCAATGTAGTATCAAAAGAGGGTATTGGAATATCTTCCTGTTTTATCAATATGGGCAATTCTGTACAGCCAAGAATTACACCCCTGGCGCCCTGCAATTTTAATCCGTTGATGATGCTGATAATCCTTGCCTTACTTTCGGCAAGAAAAATCCCCTTACCCATTTCTTCATAAATAATATGATTAATGAACTCAATATCTTCTTCGGCAGGGATGATGGTATCAATACCTTTTTCTTTGAGTTTGCTCTTATAAAAATCCATCTGCATAGTGTACCTGGTTCCAAGCAATGCAACGCTGTTGATTTGCTGCTTTGAAATTTCTAGTGCTGTGGCTGATGCAATATGAATGAGAGGAATCCGGACAGCAGCCTGAACCTGGTCTGCAACATTGTGCATTGTATTAGCGCCCAGCAACAGGCAATCAGCGCCGGCCGTTTCTAACCTGGCAGCCACATCACTCATCATTGCGGCAATGGCATTCCAGTTATTTGCAAACGTGAGTTGTTTCACCTCTTCAAAATCCACAGAATACATCAGCATCTTGCAGGAATGAACGCCGCCTAGTTGCTGGTTTACCATTTCATTACACAACCGGTAATAGTCCATTGATGAATGCCACGTGAGACCCCCGATAAAACCTATTGTTTTCATGCGATGAAGATAAAATAAAAGTAACCACAGCACTGCCAGTCCGCAAAGTAAATGGCAAACTTTTCAATTTGTGCCTTACAGATTAAAACTAGCCGCTTCGTTGCTCCAGAATGATCTATTTTAGCAACCATAATTATTCATGCGCCGATTTCTCCAGAAAATATTAACCAAACCTGTTACCTGGCTGGCAAATAAGTACAGCAGCAGGCCTAACCTGGAAAGAGTACATTCCGCTCTCACGGATTTGTATGAACACAGTAAGGAGTATCCTGGCAAAAAAGTAATGGTAACAGAAGCCACGGTGAGCAATGCCCGGTTTATTATTTTCAGCGACCAGCATAAAGGTGCTAAGGATGGCAGTGATGATTTTATGATGTGTGAAGGCACTTATATGGCGGCTTTAGAATTCTACTATCAACAAAATTTTCACTTCATTTCATTGGGAGATGAAGAAGAATTATGGGAAAATACCGTATGGCCGGTAAAAGCTAAAAACAAAGACAGCATTGACCTTCAAAAAAAATTTTTATTACAGCAGCGTTATACAAAAGTATATGGCAACCATGATATATTCTGGAACAACGACCCATTCGCAGGCATGCACCTGTACAGCATGTATGGACAAACGCTGAAGATATATGATGCAGTTGTGCTTAAAATAACAGAAGGCGAAAAGAGCGTACCCATTTTTTGCACGCATGGCCACCAGGGCGATGGACAGAGTGACGGCAACTGGTTTAGTGCCTGGTTTGTAAGCCGTGTATGGGCACCACTGCAAAGCTTTTTGCAGATCAATCTGAATATTCCATCTGCAAGTGCAGCATTAAAAACTGCACACAATTTTTTTATGTACCAGTGGAGTGAGAAAGAAAAAAATCCTGTACTGATCACGGGCCATACGCACCAACCGGTGTTTGCCTCGCTCACTCACCTGGAAAGGCTGTATAAAAAACTGGATGCTGCCAGGCAGGGCGACGATACTTCCTTGATTGAAAAACTACGAAAAGAGATCCGCTTTAAACAAAATGAATACGACTATGTCATTGGCAACTATGCCAAGATGAAACCGTATTATTTCAATACAGGTTGCTGCAGCTATGTGGATGGTGACATTACCGGCATTGAGATCGCAGATGGAAATATCCGCCTCATCAAATGGACCAGGAAAGAAGATAACTACGAAAGAATACTGCTGGAAGAAATGCCTTTATCTCAGCTGTTTTAATTATCTCCGCTTTACCAATTCTTTTTGTTTTTCCTTAACAAGGAATCAATATCCTTTAACAAATACTTTTCAAGAACCTGTCTACTTTACATGTATAAATGATCCAGTATGAAAGTAGTAAGACAAATAGCAAAAAAAGTATCCTTTGAATTCGAAACACTATTATCCCTGTTATTTCCAAACGAGAAACCGGGGATGATTTTAATCCCTATCCCTATTATTTTGAAAAACAAATTAGCTTCAAAATAATTAGTAACCCTTAACCAGCACCAAAAAATGAACCCCGGCTTTTAGGCTGGGGTTCGCTTTATACTTTAAAATGCTCCAACAAATCACTTGCACGGATTAACCGCCACTTTACCACCACCATCTGTTGGCATGCCACCAATTGCCTTTCCCCTGAGTGCAGCGTTTACAAAACTAACCCGCCTGTTTTGAGCTTTGCCTTCTGCCGTGCTGTTATCAGCCACCGGCTTGCTCCCACCAAAGCCCACGGGAAGCAACCGGTTACAGTCCACTCCCAATGCTACCAGCCTGTCGCTGATTGCTTCTGCTCTTTTTTCGGAGAGCAGCTGGTTAGCTTTTGCATCACCAGTATTGTCTGTATGCACTTCAATGCGCAACAAAGAAATGTAGGATTTATCATCCAGGTATTTCTTAATCAGCAACAGGGCTTCATCACTTCCGGGGAGCAATTCAACACTACCCAACTTAAACTTTACCTCTTTTGTGATCTTTACTTCGTTGCCTTCCAGCTTGTATTCCTGTGCGGCTGCCGAAAGCATCAACAAACTGCAGAAAAAGAATACGATGCATTTAGTTCTCATCATCCTGTCAATTTTAGATCAGCAAATTCGGGAAAATTTAACGAATGGCAATACCTTTTAAAAGGTATTACTCCCCCACCTCCTCCGTTCTGCGTTTTCTAAACTTCCTGGGGTCGTTGCCATCCATCTGCACAATGGCAGGATAAAATTTCCCTAACACATCCACCAGTGTTGTCTGGCACTGCATCACTTCGTTGATATCCTTGTATGCGAAAGGAGCTTCATCCAAACCGCCACCAATTAATTTTACTCCATGATTTTTTAACTCTGCTCTTAGTGCTTCATGCGTAATATTTGCAATGGCCTTGCTTCGGCTCATCTTTCTTCCGGCACCATGAGAAGCAGAATTAAGGGAGGCAGGTTCACCTTTACCTTTTACAATAAAGCCCGGCGCCGTCATGCTGCCTGGAATAATTCCAAGTACATCTTTACCGGCAGGTGTGGCTCCTTTACGGTGCACTATCACCTCTTGTCCTTCATACATTTCTTTCCAGGCAAAGTTGTGGTGGTTCTCTACCATTGCCAATGGTTTTTCCCCAATGGCCTTCGCAATTTTTGCATGAATAGTATGGTGACAGGCACTTGCATAGTCACCTGCCAGGTTCATCGCCAGCCAGTACTCCAAACCTTCTGCTGTATCAAGGCCCAGCCAGGCCAAATGTTTGGCTTCCTTTGGCAATACAGTTTTCTGCATGGCAATTTGTGTGTAGTGGTTGGCAATATTGGCACCCAGGCCCCGGCTGCCGCTGTGCGTTAGTAAACCAACATAATTACCCACCGGTACATTCATGGGGTTGGCAGCATCTGTAATTTCTACTTTTCCAAACTCTACAAAATGGTTGCCACTACCGGAAGAGCCTAACTGTTTTAAGGCCTTGTGCTGCAGCGGTTGCAGGAAACTGATCTCTTTAAACTCCTTTCTTTCTAAAACTTCATGGTCCATTTTATCCGTAAATTCCCTTCCTGCGCCAAACAGTGTATTCGCCACCAGCTCTCTTTGAAAATAAGCCTCTCTTTTTTTTAATTCTTCCGGTTCAATGGAAAAAATGCTCAGGCACATCCTGCAGCCAATATCCACGCCTACTGCATAAGGAATGATGGCGTTGTTGGTGGCCAGCACGCCACCGATGGGTAAGCCGTAACCCTGGTGTGCATCGGGCATTAGCGCACCCGCCACGGACACTGGTAATTTAGCAGCCGTTTGCATTTGCAATAAAGCACCTTCTTCAATGTGTTTGGCTCCGAAGACATTGTAGAGGATGCCCGTTTCGTTTAGTGAGAAGGCCTTCCCAAACCCCTCTAAAGGAGGGGCTTCAGACTCTGACACTTTGAGAAGCTTTTCAGAAATTGCAGAGAGGGTTTCGTGTGTTTTGTAATTTTCAGGCGCTGTTAATACATCTTTTAATATCTGCAGTGCAGCTTCTTCCGTGTAATGTTTAAAGTGTGTACACATAGTATGCATGGCCACACTTACTACCGGCCCTTCTTCGTAGCCTATAGCACGAATTTGTTTCCCGGTCAATTTTAATTTGCTCATTGTATTCTTATTGTTGCTGTCACACAACCAGTTTTTTCCTGCTCAATGTTCCAGCTGTTGTTGTTTATTATTTTTAATGTAACGGGATTTTCAATCCCATTTCTTTCATTGCCAGCAATGCTTCTGCATTACCGATGGCATCATTTAACGGGTTATGATCGTGTGTGGTTTTACGCAATAAGCGTTTCCATTCATTGTTCAGCCCTGCATCCATTTTCATTCCGCAATACAGATCACCAATGCGCCTTGCCGAAAAGCCAAATGGGTTTTTACCTAGATAAGTATGAAAATACCAGTTGATCCATTGCCAGTCGAAGGCCGGGTTATCGCTGATGAATATGGGGCGGCTTTTTGAGTGCTCACCCAGCCATTCCGCAAAATTCTCCATCACTGTTTTTGGATCATCGAAGGTTTCATGTTCCGCCCTTGTGAAACCGCTGATGGCCAGTGCCTGCGGATCATACAAGGTTGAAATAGGTTTTACCTTTCCATAAAATGTTTTACTTAAAGATGGTTCTGCTACTACGGCACCAAAGCAAACCATAGAATATTGGTGTGGGATGGGGCCGTCTGATTCTACGTCTACTACTATGTAACTCATGGTTGTTGCTTTAAAATATTATCAATAATTTTTGCTTAGGCAGGCAAATAGTTTTTTTAAAAATTTCTCACTTTCCAAGTTTTGCATGCCACTCTGTGGCTGTATTTTTTGCACCTTGCTTTTAAACAATTTATCATGTCTGCCAAAGCAACACCTGAATTTCAACAACGCACTGCTGCATACTTTGCTGAAAAAACAAAGGAGGCAAAAGGCACGGCTAAAATGCTGGTTGCTCTCGAAATGAGCAACTATATCCGTGAAGCCCGTAAACATGGTTTATCTTTTGAAGAACTTAAAAAAGCAGGTTTCAAATTTGCAACCGTATAATTACATTACCTACAAGCCCGATTATTATTCATTCGCTTCATCTTCTGGTTGTGAATATGATTATTACTTTTACGATTTTTCCAGTTCCTTTTATTTATATCCCGATTTAGCACCAAAAGTATTCGGATTCAACCTGGAACTGACCTTTAAACCAGCAGGGCTGGATAAAGTTCCCCTGGACAAAAGAATTGCTGCCACTGTTACTGATATCGTCAAAACATTCCTGTTAAAAAAAGAAAATGTAGTTGTTTATGTCTGCGATAACAGCGACAACAGGGAAAAAGCCCGTTTCCATAAATTCTACCACTGGTTCAAAGAATACAATGACGGAAGCATTGTACAACTCCGAGGAGTTATCCGTGCCGGCAATACCAATATACTCAACGCCCTGCTCATTCATAAAGACAATCCGCAACTCAACGATTTTATCGAAGCCTTCGAAATCATTACCGGCATTTTTACGAAGCCGGATGATGATGAACTGGAGAATATTTTGAATGATGATGGAGAGTGGTGATGGTTGATACTGACCCTTTCTGCAAGCCGATTGCTATTAGTTCTTTTCCGTTTCTTTCAATTTGCTTATTGCTTTTATTCTTTCAAAATGTTATTCAGACTATTAATCAAAAAATAAAAAGGTCTTTGTTTTTCTTTTTTAAGAAATAATAACCCTAATTCAATTTTTTTATAGACACCTTTTGACTTTAAATCTTTTTTTATTTGAGTAATTTGTTTAACAACTGATTCTTCACTTGTTTCTACATATTTTATGAACTCTAAACCAAATGTTCTTACACGCTTTAATCTTCTATAAACCTCCCAAAATTCATGAGGAGTCGTTTCAATTGGACTTTTTAGTATTCCATTGTAATCTGAATAAAAACCCTCTTGCCTAAAAATTTCAACTTTGGAGAACCATAACAACTCTCTTTTCAGAGTTATTAGTTTTCTAAAAAAGTATATTTTTTTTCTTTCAAAAAAATCGCTTTCATTCTGTAGTTCTTTTACGATTTGACTTA
>JAKQJG010000229.1 GCA_029561305.1 Bacteroidota bacterium
GTTGTTTATTATTTGTTGATGAAAAATGATAAACGATGAAAGCGCAGATAATTCAAGATAGTATTTATGAAGTTAGAGGCGAAAGAGTAATGCTTGATTTTGATTTGGCAAAATTGTATAGCGTGGAAACAAGAATATTTAACCAGGCTGTAAAAAGAAATGGTCAAAGTTTCCCTAAAGATTTCATGTTCAGGCTTACAGCAAAAGAATGGAAAGAAATTTCATCATCACAAATTGTGATGATGGATAATTTACCCAAGAACAGGACTGGAAGATATTTGCCCTACGCTTTTACCGAACATGGTGTAACCATGGTTGCCAGTATACTGAAAAGCCCTAAAGCAAGAAAGATGAATATTGCCATTGTAAGGGCTTTTATTGCTTTAAAGAGATTTGCCAATAAAAATGCTGCTATTTTACACTTAGTAAAGGAATTGAAAGACAGGATCGATGAGCATGATGTACAGTTAAGCAGTATTTATGATGCCTTAGAAAATATGCTGGATGAAAAAGAAGATGAAAAGGTAAAAAAGATTGGATGGGAGGAAAGGGAACGGATTGGATTTAAAAAATAATCCATCATCACAGATTGTGATATCATGTAAAGAATAGATAAATTGAGGTTTGAATTTAAAATCTCAGGATTGAATAAAAAGCAGATAATTAATTATGAGTGTATTAATCAAAAACGGCCGCATCATCACAGCAGATGCAGATTACATTGCTGATATTTTTATTGAAGGGGAAACCATTTCCACCATTGGTAAAAATTTAACTGTACAAGCAGATACGATAATTGATGTTGCAGGCAAATTGGTAATGCCCGGTGGAATCGATCCGCATGTGCACCTGGATATGCCTTTTATGGGAACCTTCAGCAGTGATACTTATGAAACAGGCACGAGGGCTGCTTTGTACGGCGGCACTACCATGGTAATTGATTTTGTTTTACAAACACAAGGAAAAAGTTTGCAACATGCATTAGATGACTGGAAGAGCAGGAGCGATAATAATGCAGTAGGAGATTACAGTTTTCACATGGCAGTGACGGATTTTAATGATGACACAAAGAAAGAAATAAAAACTTTTATTGAAGAACACGGCATTACTTCCTTCAAAACCTTTATGGCCTACAAAGGTGCCTTGATGATCGACGACAGGCAGATGATCGGCCTGATGGAAGAAGTAAAAAAGCAGGGAGGTTTAATAAATGTACATGCCACCAATGGCGATATGATCGATTACCTTGTACAAAAACATCGCAGCGAAGGAAAATTATCGCCGTTATATCATTATCTTTCTCAACCGGAAGTAACCGAAGCGGAAGCTTCAGAACGTTTTGTTGATATGGCTAACTATACGGGTTGCCCCGGTTATATTGTTCACTTAACTTGTGAGGGCGCTTTGAATGCTGTGCGCAATGCCACCAGGCGAAACCAAAACATATTTGTTGAAACCTGCATCCAGTATTTGATCATTGATGCTTCTTTGTATGAGCAGGAAGATGGAGCTAAATGGGTAATGAGTCCGCCCTTGAGAGAGAAGAAAGACCAGGCAACCTTATGGGCAGGTATCAATCAAGGCATGGTGCAGGTGGTGGCAACCGATCATTGCCCTTTTATGTGGGAACAAAAATTAATGGGCAAGGATGATTTTAGCAAAATACCAAACGGTCATCCCGCTATTGAAAACAGGATGGAGTTGTTATTCAGCGAAGGCGTAAGCAAAGGAAAGATCACTTTGAATAAGTATGTTGAGGTAGCCAGTACAAACGCAGCAAAAATTTTCGGCATGTTCCCGCAAAAAGGAACCATTGCTGTTGGCAGTGATGCTGATATTGTGATCATTGACCCCAATGAAAAGCATACTATCTCTGCCAAAACACATCATATGAATGTTGATTATAGTGGATACGAAGGTTGGGAATTGACAGGTAAAGTAAAAACGGTTTTATTAAGAGGCAAAGTTGCTATTGAGAATAATGAATGTAAGGTGAAGAAAGGATATGGTAAGTTTATCAAGAGGAATAAAGTGAAGCAGATAATATAACCCCCTCCGCCCCCTAAAGGGGGAACCAGGAAGACCCCGAAGTTTTGTTGCATTTTCTGGATAGCAGGGAGTTGAATTCAATGCTGATCAAAGAGCACACGAAGTTGTGGAAGATGAAATATGTAGAGATGGTATGAAGTGCCGTCCTTCTCTTTCGGGTTAAGGATATGGGGAAGGTAAAATGATGTGGACATAGATGAATAAAGACTGTGAAGTACAAGGGTGCCATGCAATGATTTTTAATAGTAACACAAAAGTTAAGTTCATAAAATAAGCCACTAGTCACACGAATCTTAACTGATTATTCATTCGTGTTAATTTGTGCTATTCGTGGCAGGAAAATAATCTATGGCAAGAAAAATAAAATCAGGCCTTATCCAGGTATCGCTTCCAATGACGGAAGGCGAAGGAACCATCCCTGAAATAATGGAAGCAATGGTGCAGAAACACATTCCTTTTATTGAGGAAGCCGGTAAACAAGGTGTGCAAATACTTTGCTTCCAGGAAATATTTAATACTCCGTATTTCTGTCCCGGCCAGGATGCCAAATGGTATGCCAGCGCAGAAACTGTACCTGGCCCTACCACAGAGCGCATGCAGGAGTATGCAAAGAAATACAATATGGTGATCATTGTGCCAGTGTATGAAAAAGAACAATCTGGAGTGTTGTACAATACGGCTGCGGTGATCGATGCAGACGGAACCTACCTGGGCAAGTACAGGAAAAATCACATACCTCACACAGGTGGCTTCTGGGAAAAGTTTTTCTTTAAGCCCGGCAACCTTGGCTACCCGGTTTTTCAAACAAAGTATGCAAAAGTGGGTGTGTACATTTGTTACGACCGCCACTTTCCCGATGGGGCAAGATGTCTTGGATTGAATGGTGCAGAGATCGTTTACAATCCTTCTGCAACTACTGTTGGGCAATCACAATATTTATGGAAGCTGGAGCAGCCAGCACATGCAGTAGCCAATGGATATTTTATGGGTTGCATCAATCGTGTGGGAACAGAGGCTCCCTGGAATCATGGTAAATTTTACGGCAGCAGTTATTTTGTTGATCCACGTGGACAAATATTCGCCTGTGCTTCTGAGGATAAAGACGAATTGCTGGTGGCAGAATTTGACCTGGACCTGATTGATGAAGTAAGAAGCAAGTGGCAGTTTTTCAGGGATAGGAGGCCGGAGACTTATGGGCCGATCACTGATTTGTAGAACAAATTTGCTGATTTGCTAATGTGCTGATATGTTAATGGCGATAACTTCATTTGTTATTTGATTGATCATTGTCCTGGTTTTTTCTTTTTATAAAATAAAATTTTTCATGGTAAAGCGTTTTCTTTTTGTGGTAATCTTGTTCACGTGCGTAGCAGTTTCTGCTCAAACAAAAAAAGCGATCACTCATGAAGATATGTGGATGATGAAAAGGGTAGGTGCGCCGGAGATTTCTCCTGATGGTAGATGGGTTGTATTCAGTGTACTGGATCCTGCCTATGATGAAAAAGAACAGAACAATGATCTATGGATCGTATCGGCTGACGGAAACAGTCAACCAAGAAAACTAACTGGTACCAAATCTGGTGAGAGTAATTATTCGTGGAGCCCCGACAGTAAGCAGGTGGCTTTTACTGCTAAAAGAGAGGCAGATGAAGTCACACAATTGTACATTATCAATATAGCAGAAGGCGGGGAAGCACAACGCATCACCAATTTGTCTTCTGCAGTTGCTGCACCTAAATGGAGCAATGATGGTACGATGATCTTATTCACCAGTAAAGTGTATCATGGTGCGTTTGCAGATTCAACCAATAAAAAAATAGCAGAAGAGAAAAAGAAGATAAAATATAAAGTAAGGGAATATGAGCATTTTCCTATCCGTGACTGGGATAAATGGATCGATGAAATGGAAACGCATTTGTTTGTAATGAAAGCAGAAGCAGGAGCAGCTGTAAAAGATCTTTTTGCAACCACTGATATGCTTAACAGCAATGGATTCAAATTTGGCGCCGCCTGCTGGTCCGCCGATGGAAAAGAAATAATTTTTACTGCCACCACTGAGTTATACAGCAGTGCTTACAAAGAACCATCCTACAATATCTATTCGGTTGCTGTAAATGACAGTCGTGTTAAAACGTTGGTTGCAGATGGGGTCGAATACAAAGAGGTTGTTGCAAGTAGCGACGGAAAGTATATCTATTGCCAGGCAACCGTGCTCAATAATTATAAAGTGTTTAACCTGCCACGTTTAACCCGTTTCAATTACCCATCCATGACCAGTAAAACAGTATTGGCCTCAAAAATGGACAGGGGAATCAATAAGTATGTATTAAATGGCAATGATATTTTGATGAGTGTGGAATATGAAGGCAACGACAGGCTCTTTAAAATTGCTGCAGGTGAAACAGAAGCAGCAGATATCACAAAAAATACAACAGGCTGCTATAGCAATATCAGTGTTTCAGATAATGGAATGGTAGTTGCCAACTATGAAACCTCTTCTATGCCGGCTGAAGTTGTAAAGTTGAATGGTGCAGCGCATCAGCCACTATCAAATTTCAATGCAGAAAAACTGGCAACACTTGACTTGCAGTCAATAGAAACATTTTGGTTTACTGCCAGTACCAAACAGCGGATAAGAAATATCCTGGTAAAGCCTGCCGGTTTTGACGCATCAAAGAAGTATCCCTTATTTGTGGTGATACATGGTGGCCCAGCCAGTGCATTTAAAGACAATTGGGGTTATCGCTGGAACTACCAATTACTGGCGGCACCGGGTTATGTATTGGTATTGCCTGAATATACTGGTGCTACAGGCAACGGGGAAAAATTTTCGCAGGATATACAATTTGATCCGTTCAAAGGTCCTGGTATTGAAATAAATGAGGCGGCTGATCTGGCGATAAAAAAATATCCGTTCATTGATGCAACAAAACAGGCAGCAGGTGGCGCCAGTTACGGTGGACATTTAACCAACTGGATACAGGCAACCACTAGCCGCTATAAGTGTTTGATCAGTCATGCTGGTTTAATGAACAGCGAAAGCCAATGGGGAACCAGTGATGCTATCTACAACCGTGAAGTAATGAATGGCGGAACACCATGGTCAGCTGCAAAAACATGGAAAGAACAAAACCCAATCCGCTTTGCAGCTAAATTTAAAACGCCGGTTTTAATAACTGTAGGGGAGCAGGATTTTAGAGTGCCATTGAATAACTCCATTGAAAATTTTCATGTAATGCAGCGGTTGCAGATACCAAGTAAACTGGTTGTATTTCCGGAAGAGAATCATTGGATATTAAAAGCAGAGAACAGCCGTTTTTTTTATAAAGAAGTACACAACTGGCTGGCAAAATATCTATTGTAAAATCATTAACGACTCACTTAAACAAAGTATATGTCAATTTCAGCAAACCGGCTTACAAAAGAGCAATACGAACAAAACTTCAGCGATATTCATCCGCCGTTTGAAACGCCCGATGCTGCCCTGGTTGAAGCCAACCGTTGTTTGTTTTGTTATGATGCGCCCTGCATGAAAAGTTGCCCCACCAGCATTGATGTGCCAAAATTCATCAAGCAGATCACAACGGATAATATTAAAGGTTCGGCACATACTATTTTTTCAAGTAATATCATGGGAGCAGGCTGCAGTAAAGTTTGCCCGGTTGAAAAATTATGTGAAGGAGCTTGTGTGTTTAACTTAATGCATGAAGAACCTATTCCCATTGCAAAGCTGCAACGCTATAGCACTGAAATTGCCATGAAAAAGAACTGGCAATTATTTAAAAGGAAAGGATCAACAGGCAAAAAAGTGGCGATTGTTGGTGCAGGACCTGCTGGTTTAAGTTGTGCGCATGTGCTTAGCCGTGAGGGGGTGGATGTTACCATTTTTGAAAAAGAAAACAAAGGTGGCGGATTGATGACTTACGGTATTGCTGCTTATAAAGTAACACCAAAGTTTTGTGAAGATGAAGTGAACTATATCACGGGCATCGGCGGTATAGAGATAAAGTATAACCAGGAATTAGGAAAGGATTTTTCATTGGAGGAATTGCAAAAAAAATATGATGCCGTTTACCTTGGTATTGGTGTAGGCCTCGCAAGACAACTGGAAATTCCCGGGGAAGACCTGCAAGGTGTGGAAGATGCCATCACCTTCATTTATAATTTAAGAGAGAAAGGTTATCCTGCTATTCCCGTAGGAGATAAAGTTGCTGTGATTGGAATGGGCATGACAGCGATTGACGCAGCTACACAAGCCAAGCGCCTTGGTGCAAAAGAAGTAACCATGCTGTATAGACGAACACAGGAAGAGATGCCTTGCACCCAGGTGGAACTTGATATTGCCATGCTGGATGGTTGTGAAATTATTTGGCTTGCTGCACCAAAAGAAATAAAAGGTAATGGGAAAGTGGAACAGCTTGTCTGCAGTGTGATGGCATTAGGGGAGCCGGATGCCAGCGGCCGCCGTTCACCTGTTGATACTGGCAAAACTTTTACGCTTGAAGTGGATATGGTGATCAAGGCTGCAGGGCAAATGCCTTTTGCTGAATTGGTAAACCGCAACAAGCTTGAAAATAAGAGCGGAAAAATTGTAGTAAAGGAAAAAGCTGCTACCAGTATCGCTGGCGTTTTTGCAGGGGGGGATGCCGTAAATGGTGGTAAAGAAGTGGTGGATGCGGTACAGGCAGGAAAGGATGGAGCAAAAGCAATCATAAATTATTTGGGACTCAATAACGTTTAACACGTTTAAGTCGTTTAAAACGTTTCACCAGCGTTCAACGGCTTAAACGATAACGATATCCAACGGCTTAAACGATTTTCAACGACATTAAACGGTTCGAAATTTAAACGATTTAAACGATTTTTTATGGCAGATATATCTTGTAATTTCCTCGGCATCAAATCACCCAATCCATTCTGGTTAGCAAGTGCCCCTCCAACAGATAAAAAGTACAATGTGATCCGTGCGTATGAAGCAGGCTGGGGTGGTGTTGTCTGGAAAACACTGGGAAGCCAGGTAAAAAATGTTTCCTCCCGTTATTCAGCAGTGAACTATGGAGGCCATCGTGTGATGGGTTTTAATAATATTGAACTCATCAGTGACCGGCCTTTAGAAATAAACCTGAGAGAAATAACAGAGACAGTGAAGGAATTTCCTGACAGGGCAACCATTGTTTCGCTGATGGCAGACAATGACAAAGAGAGCTGGCATGAACTGATCAAAAAATGTGAAGATGCAGGTGCCATGGGTTTTGAATTAAATTTTGGTTGCCCGCATGGAATGACAGAGAGAGGTATGGGTGCGGCAGTAGGGCAGGATCCTGAAATTGCAAAAATGGTGGTAGAGTGGGTGATGGAAAAAGCAACCATTCCTGTTATAACAAAACTCACCCCGAATGTACACTCGGTGGTGCCAACTGGTAAAGCTGTTGTGGAAGCAGGTACCAATGCGTTGTCGCTTATCAATACCATCCAGTCTGTAACCGGTGTAGACCTGGATACTTTTGTTCCTAATCCTTATGTGGCAGGCAAAAGTGTGTATGGTGGTTATTGTGGCCCTGCTGTGAAACCCATCGCATTAAAGTTTTTGACTTCCATTGCACAAAATGATGTTACAAAAAAAGTACCCATCTCCGGTATTGGTGGTGTAAGCACCTGGAAAGACGCAGTGGAATTTATGTTGCTTGGGTCTACCAGTGTGCAGGTTTGTACCGCAGCAATGAAACATGGTTTTCGTATTGTAGAAGATATGAATGAAGGATTGAATAACTGGATGGATGAAAAAGGTTTTAAAACCATCTATGATTTCATCGGCAAATCAGTTGATACCATCACTCATTGGGAGGATCTTGATATCAACTATCATCATATTGCAAAAATTGACCAGGATAAGTGTATTCATTGCGGTTTGTGTTATATCGCCTGTGAGGATACTTCTCATCAATCCATCAACTTAGAATACGGCAGACCGTACAACAAGTACACTATCAAAGAAGAGGAATGTGTTGGTTGTAATCTTTGCCAGTTGATGTGCCCTGTGAATGGCTGCATCACGATGGAAGAACACCGGGTGGCACCAGAGTATGTGAACTGGAAAATGTGGCAGGCAGAGGGAAGGCCTTTGAACGATCATTAAACTATGTATATTGCATTTTACTCTTTAATAACTGAAAAAACAGCACATGAGAAAAGTTCCATTCCTTTTTTTTACCCTTGTCTTTTTTTCAGCAGTAACATTTGCGAAAGGCAATAAAGATTCTGCTATTATCGCTTTGGAGAACCAATTGAAATTCATCGATTCGGTCCAAAGTTCAATGAAGTATCAAACCGGTACGATCAGTCTTACAGGAGGTTTTGCTACATTGAATGTGCCCCCGGGTTTTAAGTATCTCAACAGCGATCAAAGCAACTACATCATAACAGAACTGTGGGGAAATCCTGCACAGGAAGGTGTTTTGGGGATGCTGTTTCCAGCGGATGGTGGGCCTTTTGCTGACAGCTCTTATGCGTTTGTAATTAAGTTTGATGGCTCCGGCTATGTAAAAGATGATGATGCAGATGACATCAATTATGATGATATGCTGAAGGAAATGCAGCAAGGGGAAGTGGAGGAAAATAAAACAAGGACTGCACAAGGTTTTGGAACGATACACATGGTAGGTTGGGCATCTAAACCATACTATGATAAAACTAATAAAGTATTGCACTGGGCCAAGAATTTAAGGTTTGCCGATGCGGAAAGCAATACATTAAATTATGAAGTGAGGATTTTGGGCAGAAAAGGCGTGCTGTCTATGAATGCTGTGGCCTCAATGAATGAGCTGGATCTGGTGAAGAAAGACATTGATAAAGTTTTAAAAATTCCAGCTTTCACAGAAGGTAATATGTATAAAGATTTTGATTCAAACACTGATAACGTGGCGGCATGGACGATTGGCGGACTGGTGGCAGGAAAAGTTTTGTTGAAAGTTGGTTTTTTTGCTAAGTTCTGGAAGATCATCATGCTCGGACTGGTGGCAGCAGGTGCCGGGATTAAAAAACTTTTGGGAAGAAAATCTTCGTCAGAAGTATCCTGATACAATCAATTTTATTGCCTGGTATTTTTTAGATGCTGCAGCTGCAAAAAACGGCTGCAGCATTTTTATTCCTGGGTAAAAGTCAATGGTTGCCTGCGATATGCTTTTACCCGCCTGTTATGATCAAGAGCAGGCTTCCACGTGGGTGATTTTTTGATAGCTTCAACGGCAATGTTGTCTATTAAATAATGAAACGGTACTTCAAGATACTGTGTGGCAATTTTACCGTCTTCGTCAACAATAAACCTAACAACAACTGTGGCTGTATTACTGTTGGTTATTTTATACTCTTCTGGCCAATATATTTTTCCTGATAGATAATTAATCCAGTCTTTATCACCTTTTTTAAAAGTTGCCTCCCGGTGTACTGCTGAAGTATCTGTTTGAACAGACCCGTCTTCATTAAAAAATTCCGAACTGACTATTTTGCCATGATCGTTTATTTCTACTGCTGCCGGTTTTCCATTTTTATGGAAGTAATTCCACTGGCCGTTTTTCTTGCCATGGAGATAATAGCCGTAAGCTGAAATGTTGCCATTATCAAACCATTCTGCTTCAGTGGTCACGCTGTCATTTTTTACAAATGAAGAATCTGACATAAAGCCGTTGGGATGCCAGCCGATCCGATTACCTCTAAGTTTATCTGCCTTATAATACCCGGAATCTGCCATCATACCATTATTGTGATAGCGGATATATACTCCTTCCAGTTTGTTATCAAGATACCTTCCAGTAGATTCAAGATTGTCATTTGCAAAAAAATAGAGAAAGCCGCCATTTTTTATTTTACATAAACTGTCTTTGAAGAGCCCCTGCATTTTTAAGCCATTGGTACTTGCGTAATAATTATTCCGAAACCAGCCACTATCTGTTTGCTCAATGGTAGAATAAAACCTGGCTAATGAAATTTCGCACTCATTCCATTCCCTATCATAAAATTTCGTGGTTATTTTTTGTGCTGAAGCTTGTACAGACAGGCATATTGTTATCACCATTATGAAAAGAGCGCTGAAAGTGTTTGTCATATAAACAGGGTTATTTGTATCCGGCATCAAAATAAATATTAAGTTGCAATACAAACAAATCTTATGCGTATTAATTCCTCCCGCTTGCAGCAACATTTTGAAGCCATGAGCCTCATTGGAAAAATAGGCGATACCGGAACCAACCGTCCTGCTCACTCTCCTGATGAAAAAAAAGCGTTTGCTTTGGCTGCTTCCTGGATGGAAGAAGCCGGCATGAAAACACATATTGATAATTTTGGAAATCTCATTGGAAGGTTAGAGGGAAAAGATCCGTTATTGCCCGTATTGCTGATGGGCTCACATTTGGATAGTCAGCCATATGGAGGAAGATTTGATGGTGTGGCAGGTGTACTCTGTGCCATCGAGGTGGTAAAGACATTAACGGAAAACAATATACAGCCTGCCAGGAGTATCGAAGTCATTTCTTTTGCAGATGAAGAAGGCTGGCGCTTTAACAAGGGTCTGTATGGTTCCAAAGGTATTTTGGGCAAACTGGACCCCGATGATATTGAGAGAAAAGATAAAGATGGTATTTCAAGAAGACAGGCATTGATTGATTTTGGCTGCGATCCTGGAATGTCGAAAGAGGATGAATATATGCCTGGCAGTATATTTTGTTTTTTAGAACTGCATATTGAACAGGGACCTGTACTGGATATTGGGAACAAACCCATTGGCGTGGTGTCTGGTATTTCCGGCCCCATCTGGTGGACGGTAAAATTAAAAGGAATGGCCGGGCATGCGGGCAGTGTACCCATGGCCTTGCGCAAAGATGCCCTGCTGGGAGCTGCAGAAATAACCCTGGCTTTAAATGAAATTGCCACGCAAATTCCGGGTGCACCAACAGTTGGCACCGTTGGCACCATGAATGTATTTCCTGCCAGCCGGAACATCATTGCAGAAGAAGTAACCTTTACAGTTGATCTTAGGGACATTGATATTAAAAGAAGGAATGTGTATGAAATGGATCTGAGAAAAAGAATTGATGCCATATCAAAAAAGCATTCGCTGGAATATATTATCACCGAAGATTTTGTAAGTGAACCACGCTATTGTGCCAGCTGGATAAAAGAGATCATACATGCGGAGTGTACAGCTTTGAACCTGGATGCTCCTGAATTGATGAGTGGTCCTTTTCACGATGCACTCCCTATGTCGTACGCCTGCGACTACGGGATGATCTTTGTCCGTTGTAAAGATGGTATCAGTCATAATCCATTGGAATATGCTTCTTATGAAGACCTGGCATTGGGTGCAGAAGTATTGTATGGCACGGTATTACAGGTGCTGCAAAAGTAAATTCCTTGGATAACAGGGTGCTGGTTTGAAAATGATATTTTTTATATGCAGGGTGTTTGTTAACTTCATCATACAAACAACGGTTACTACTTACCATATCCAACATTTAAATTCTTGCTTATGAAGGTTTCAGACATTTTACAAAAAAAAGGGAGTGCAGTTATTTTTGCTACCAGCAGTACATCGGTGCTGGATGCCCTAAAACTGATGAGTGAAAAAAATATCGGTGCCCTGCTGGTGAT
>JAKQJG010000236.1 GCA_029561305.1 Bacteroidota bacterium
GCCGTTACTATTTCTGGTGAACCAACAAAGGCCAGTGTATTGGGGTTGCCATCGGCACGCTTAGAGAAGTTGCGGTTAAAGGAGTGCACAATGGTATTGCGTTCCTGTTTTTCTGCACCCATTCTTTCCCACATACCAATACAGGGTCCGCAGGCATTGGCAAATACCGTGGCGCCAATGGCATCAAAGGTTTTTAAGAAACCGTCTCTTTCAATCGTATAACGTACCTGTTCGCTACCGGGAGTGATGGTGAACTGTGCTTTTGTTTTTAAGCCTTTTTCTGCTACCTGCTTGGCAAGACTCACCGCTCTTGAAATATCTTCATAGGAAGAGTTGGTACAGCTTCCGATCAAACCTACTTCAACCTTGGTAGGCCAGTTATTGGCTGTTGCTGCTTCTTTCATTTTTGAAATCGGCGTAGCCAGGTCGGGTGTGAAAGGACCATTCAAGTGTGGCTCCAGTTCGGTGAGGTTGATCTCAATTACCTGGTCAAAATATTTTTCGGGGTTTGCATACACTTCTGCGTCACCTGTTAAGTGTTCTTTGATGGCATCAGCGGCTTCCGCAATGTCAGCCCTGCCGGTAGATTTTAAATAACGGCTCATGCTGTCATCATATCCAAAAGTGGAAGTGGTGGCGCCGATCTCTGCACCCATATTACAAATAGTGCCTTTACCAGTACAACTCATGGCCACGGCGCCTTCGCCAAAATATTCCACCACAGCACCGGTACCACCTTTTACTGTAAGGATGCCGGCTACTTTTAAGATCACATCTTTGGGTGCTGTCCATCCGCTTAGCTTGCCCGTTAATTTTACGCCGATCAGTTTGGGCATTTTTAATTCCCAAGGCAGGCCGGCCATTACATCACAGGCATCTGCACCACCCACACCGATGGCGATCATACCCAATCCACCAGCGTTTACTGTATGGCTGTCCGTTCCGATCATCATTCCGCCAGGGAAAGCATAATTTTCCAAAACCACCTGGTGAATGATACCTGCGCCGGGTTTCCAGAAACCGATTCCATATTTATTAGAAACCGATGCTAAGAAATCATATACTTCACTGCTTTCGTTCACAGCTCTTTCCAGGTCGATCTTACTGTTTTCTTTGGCCACGATCAAGTGATCGCAATGCACCGTAGAAGGAACAGCTACTTTTGTACGGCCTGCCTGCATAAACTGCAGCAGCGCCATCTGGGCGGTTGCATCCTGCATAGCCACACGGTCTGGGGCAAAATCCACATAACTTTTTCCTCTATCATAAGCCTGGGTGGCATTGCCTTCCCAAAGGTGGGTATACAATATTTTTTCGGTTAGGGTAAGTGGTTTGCCTACAATCGTACGGGCTGCATCAATCCGGCTGCCAAAGTTGGCGTACACCTTTTTGATCATTTCAATGTCAAATGCCATGAGTAAAATTTGAAAGATGATAAAATGAACAATTTAATACAGAAAGCTGAAGACGGTACAATGTGAGCGGTTGGTAATAAAGCATCACGGCCTGTGTTTCTTATTAAATTGGTGAGCAAATGTACTAAAACCGGGGCAGAATTTTTTTCGGAAAATTCCATCTTTTAAAAACAAAAGATGGCAGATTGCGTTCACTGAAAGTGGCAGCGGCCTGGCAACGATGCCATAAGGTGAATGATATACTGTTTTGCCTGTTAATTCAGCGACCAGCTTTTACTATGTTTTGGGAAATTGTAGCATGGAATTTGAATTTGAGGCGTGGGAAATGCCCGTTGCAATCAGCAAATTTTTCAAAAAAAAGTTCATGCTGGAATTGGCTGGGTGTAATTATTCATATCATTATTTATCTATCTTTACAATATGAAAAGGTTAAAACATTTTATCGAGTGGCATGTGTTCGGTGTTTGCACCGCCATCGGAGACAAAATGGGCATTGCCACCTCCACCATCCGGAAATATTTTATCTATATTTCTTTTCTTACCATGGGTTCGCCTGTAATCATTTACCTGTTTGTCGCCTTTTGGATGAATATCAAAAACTATATTCTGAACGCAAGGCGAAATCCATTACGTTATCTCTGAGAACCACCCGCTTTTATTCCAGTATCCACAAACGCCTGTTTGTGCAATGATCGTTCTTGAATTGAGTCATACGGATAATAAATCACTGCTGCAAATGCTGGCAGCCACCACAGGTATGCCCTACCATGGTGAAGATTTTATTACCCTGCACCCGCCGGCCGGCGAAGGGGTGATCAAGGTGATCAACCTGGCGGAAGAACTGCAGGTATTGCTGGCCGATGTGGTATTCAACAGTTATTTCCTTGCCAAAAGAAAGCCGTCTGACAAAAGATATTATGTGCTGCATTTTGATGATGTGTTAATCAATGATACCGCAACCTTTACAGTGGACGGTGAAAAACTGGAAAAAAAGCAAACCCGTCACTCAGTGGCAAGGCTTACCAGTAATGTATTCAGTAATGCAGAAGAAGTAAGTGCATATTCTCATATCAAGTCTGTGAAGGTTTTTTTTAGTGAGGCCTGGCTTAAAAAATATCTTGGGCTGGATGATACAGTGGATGGTCTTCAGAAATACATTTCGTTAAAAACTGCCTGCTTCGACGGGGAGCCACTGGATGCAGAATACCTTAGCCTGATGGATGAATTGTGGAATGCGAAAAAGGAGGATCCCCTGCAGAATATATTTTTGCAGAACAGGATAACGTTGCTGATTGAACGTTTTTTTACAAGACTGGCAGAGAAAATGAAAAAATGGGATGGCGGACATAATATACCACAGGAAGATATGGAGCGTTTTATGCAGGTAGAACATCTACTAGTGAAAGATCTTTCTGAAAAGCCACCCACCATTGACCAGTTATCAAAACTGGTGACGATGAGTGCGACCAGGCTTAAAAAAGGTTTTAAGGAAATGTATGGCACAGGCATTTACACCTATTATCAAAAAGCCCGTTTACAAAAAGCAAAAGAAATGTTGCTGAGTGGCACACACAGCATGAAAGATATTGCAGCTGCAACGGGCTTCTATAATACGGCGAATTTTGCAACAGCCTTTAAAAAAGAGTTTAACCTTTTGCCCTCGCAGATGGTTAACAGGGCATAACCAGTATATTATTTTTGAAAGGGGACAACGCAGTTCAATTTTACCTTCGTTCTTTTCATCGCTGCTCCGCATCTTGAAAGCTGTTGGATTTAAAATGATACACTACCCGGAATTATCCCGTTGTTTTATGTATATTTATTACCCTTAGTTAATTAGTCATGCTTAGTTTTACATACGATTATTGCGATCATTACGATTACCTTTTTTTATTGGCTGATTATCTTCATACACCAGTAAAAGACAATGTGCTGATACTGCCGCAAGCAGCAGGTGACGGGTATATCAAAGTAGAGAAATTATCAAATGGGCTGCAGGTGCTCATTAATGAATGTACCCTCAACCAGGATTGTTTGTTTAAAAGAAACACTGCTCCGGGAGATCATTATACTTTGCGTTTCGATGAATCAAGAAATATCCGGTCGCTTTCTGTAAAGCTGGGTGACATGGTGCTGGAGGAAAATACCAATATTTATTCCGGCGCCTTTTTAAGCAACCCGGTAGAAAAACTGGAATACCTGGTAAATGCTGCAACAGAAGACCGCTGTGTTAATATATACTTTACGAAGCACTGGTTCCAGGAGCATTTTGGGGTGGCAGAGAATGACCATGTATGGAACGCATTATTGCCATGCGATAAAGCGACTTTTAATTTTGAAGTGCTGACGATCGAGTACCGTGAATTAATGGAAGATATTTTTGCACTGAAAAAGGACCAGCCATTGTATTTGACTGCATTGCAAAACCGGGTAATGATGCTGCTGGAGAAATTTTTGCGGAATGCTTACAACCGCATCGTGAACCCGGAATCCGTTCCGCTTGTAGCAGAAGTGGATGTAAAGAAAATGATACAGGTGGAAGCGATACTCGCTAATACAATCGGGGAGGCACCACCACCCATTCCGGAATTAGCTCGTGTGGCCACCATGAGTGAAACAAAACTGAAAAGCCTGTTTAAAAAAATATATGGGTACAGTCTGTATGAATACTATCAGAAAAACAGGATGCTGAAAGCCAAGCAGCTGATCGCCGCACGTAAGTACTCCGTAAAAGAAGTAGGCAGCAAACTGGGTTTTAAAAACCTGAGTAATTTCACTATCGCTTTTAAAAAGCAGTTTAACAAACTTCCCAGCGAACTTTGATGTTACGCAACCGTTTGCATAATTGTATTTGAGAAAAAAAATGTCTTTTGCAGTCATTCTTGTGTCTTATTTACACATTGAAAAGCTGCAGGTGAAGTTAATTTTGCAAAGTCAATTTGCTGATCGTTCTTATTGACTGATACAGCTTAAGGACATGCTTACCTTTGCAACTTACATTTTTGTCCCGTTTTTGAATTTAAATCCTGTGAATCCGTCGTTTTGGAAATTGCATTTCTGTTAAAAACAGAAGGGTTTTGGTTTTGAAAAAAATTGATTTGCCTATGGCAAATCTTTTTTTTGCGTATTGTTCAAATTTGAGCCTCCCGAATAAATGAAAATCTTGGCCACGAATCTCACTAATAAACACAAAAAACCGCCCCGGCAATTGCCGGGGCGGTTCAGTATAGATTTTTTTCTTAACGCCTACAGCGTTTTGATCAGGTCATTCGCCATTTTCACATAATCAGTGTTCTGTGCTTTGGTTGCAATTTCTACTACTGCAGTTGCGGCTGCTTTTGCACCAGCTTTATCACCCTGCTTTGCAAGGATCCTGGCTTTAAGCATGTGCATCCAGAATGCTTCTTTATTTGATTCAACCGCTTTGTTCACCCATGTTAAGGCCTGGCCAAGGTCTTTGCCATTATCATAATAATAACTGGCAGCGGCAAAATAAGGTTTGCTGTCCTTATTCATTGCATTGTCAATTTGTTTCATCACCCTTGCTTCTGTGTTGGTGCTTACAGGAAAAGAAACATAGGTTTTATCCCACATCAGTTCAACATTAACCTTACTGCCGCTGATATCAGCAAAGTTGATGGTGAAGTTTTCTACACTGAATGGTAATGCGATAGGTGTTACTTCCACTCTTGCCACATCATTTTCCTGTTTGTAATCTGCCGGGCTCGTAATGTTAACATCTTTTGAAATGATGATCGTCCATTTGCCTGCAGCGGGGATACTAAGCAAGCCATATTTACCGGCTTTCACTTCCTTATCACCAATAGTTACATCATCTGTAAAAGTAAGTGTGGTGGCTCCATTGGCACCAGTACGCCAAACGGCGCCGTAAGGCACCAGGTCACCAAAAATGGTACGTCCTTTTTTAGCTGGGCGGCTGTAACTAAGTTCAATACTGCCGGTGCTGAAGTTTTGCTTTACCGTTTGAGTTGGGCTTGGCTGCGGAGTGGTTAAATTCTGCGCCGTTGTGTGGCTGTAAACACAGGCAGCCAATGCGATCGTAAATAATTTTTTCATATTCTCTTTTTTTGAGGTGTAAATGTAGAGAATAGAAAGCAGGATTAAAAGGGGGAACAGTGCCGGTCATCAAAAAAACGCTTGCGAATTACAGAAAACCTGCCAACGCGATAATGGCGCTGGCGGCAAATGAAGGGCGGTGGTAATTGTTTGGCGGCTTTCCCGGCCCTGTTTTTTTGCGTCGATATATTTTTTTACCACCACAAAACAAATCACCATTAAAATCAGCAGGATCATGATTACAAGGTAGGTGTAAGGAGAATCTTTGAGCCGGCGTTTTTCTTTTCTTTTCTTATTTTTTGCCACCTGCTTCGTGAGTTCCTTGTTCAGGTGTTCAACATAATCATTGATATTTTTTTTGTCTTCTATTTGTTGCAGGCCTTCTACTGCATCATTTATAAAAGCGTCATCCGTCATCGCTTTTTCCACGTCATGTTGTTTTGCCTGCGACAAATGACTGCTCAGATAATCCATCAGTTGCTGGTTATCGATGTCCTTATTGGTATTGCTTAATATGTCCTTCAGATCACTGCTCATGTTGTTGCCGGCGTTCCAGCATTATTTTTAAATTTCTTTTTCCGTTTTGTATATAGCTCTTTACCTGCAGCAATGAAAAGCCTGTTTCGCTGGTGATATCCTGGTAACTTTTCTTTTGCAGGTAAAACAAAGTTAAGCATTGCTGCTGTTCTTTATTAAGCTGCTGCATGGCCCACTCCATATTGGTGAGGGTTTGTTCCTTTTGCAGGTGGCTGATCTTGTTGTCTGTTTCTTCAGGTGTGGCTAAAAGCTGTTCATTTATTTCAACAGAGAACCTGTTTTTATGACGCAGTTTCATCAGGCAATGGTTTTTTGCCACCATGTAGATCCAGCTTTTAAAATAATCCACCTTGTATTTGTGTAACTCTGTAATGGCTTTTAAGAAGACCTGCTGTACGCCGTCTTTTGCTTCTTCTTCATTTTTGAGGTACTTCATACAAACACCCAGTAACAGCAGGGTATACCGTTGCAGCAGCAGGCCCAACCATTGGTTGTCTTTGTCTGCATAGAAATTTTGCAGCAGTTGGTTATCGTCAATATGTTTGTACTTATCAGGGTTCAGCATGCAAGTATGCGTATAGATTCAATGGGATGATAGATTCCATAAAGAAGTAATTGATAATTTATTAATTGATAATGGATAATTCATTTGATGCATACTGCCTGCCATGATAGAAGAGCGTTTACTTTAATAAATTATCAATTAACCCGTTATCAATTATCCATTATTTCACGGCATTATCAATTAACCCGTTGTCAATTTATCCATTCTTGCAATTATCCACTATTCTTTGGCATCATTTATTTCCAGCCAGTATCCATCCGGGTCTTTAAAATAAATCTGTTGTACACCATCCACTCTTTTGGTAACCGTCTTTTTTTCTCCTGCCCAGTTCTCATATTCAATGTTATGTTTTTCCAATGTTTGTAAAAAAATATCAACTGAGGCTACAGAAAAACAAATATGGTTGTTTTTGTCGTGAGCCGTTACAGTGGCCGAACCTTGAATTAGATGCAGGTGGCTTTTAGGCCCCACGCTGAACCAGGTATGCCTGCCATCATGAAAAGGTTCCGGGATGGTATCGAGCTGTACAATATTCATGTAAAAATGCGTGCTTGCCTTCAGGTCTTTCACATAAACCGCGATATGGTTGAGTACCGGCTGCTGCTTTTGAGCAATTACAATACTAAAAAAGCAGCAGCATATTGCGATCAACAAGCCACTCTTAATTACCCCTTTCATACTATTTAATTTAATTTAATTGAAAGAAGCAAGTTACTCTTTTAAGGTTATGGTTTAAAATTAAGCCAGGGCAATATATTTAAAGGCATCTTGGTATATTTAGAAATAATTTTTACCGATGCGTATTTTAAAAAAGGTATTAAAAGTTGCTGGCTGGCTTTTGTTTTTGGTACTTATTGCAGGCGTATGGATTGCCTGGGGTGTATTCCCCGCCGTTAGCGGGTATGGAGCAAAAAACATGTGCTCTGCTGTGTACCTGCAGCACCGGAACGCAGCAGATATTATTAAGGAAGACCTGGCAGATTTCCCGTTATCATTGGGGAAATTTGTGCTTGATGAAAAAGACTCTTCCGTTACCGGCTCGGTTTGGGGCTTTGCAAAAAGAAAGGCCATCTTCAGGGCGAATATTGGAGCTACCCTGGTGAATGATTTTACCGAAGAACAAATCAGGGCGCAGCATTTTAATTTTCCGGTAAAGCCAGTTGTCAATCCAGACACTATCGCATGGCCCTATGGTGATAATACCGCTGACCCTATTCCTTCTTTTATAAATAAAATAAAACTGCAAGCCGCTGTCGACAGTGCGATGAACGCCACCAACAATGGCCAGCCAGCATATACCAGGGCCTTTTTAGTTGTGTATGATGGAAAGATCATCGCAGAAAAATATGCCGCAGGATTTGACAGGAGCACCGTTATGCTTGGCTGGTCCATGTCGAAAAGTATCACCGGGGCATTGATCGGTATGCTGGTAAAACAGGGAAAACTGGATATCAACCAACCGGCACCGGTAGAAGAGTGGAAGGGAACGGATAAAGAAAGGATCAGTATAAAAGATTTACTGCAACAAAGCAGTGGTCTGGATTTTGTGGAAGAATACGACCGTCCAAGCGATGTAACCAACATGCTTTTTAGCAAGGGTGATATGGCAGCTTACACTGCAAGTCGTTCTTTAGAACATGCCCCCGGCACTTTCTTTAATTATACCAGTGGCAATACAAATGTATTAAGCCGGATCATCCGCAAAAAGGTTGGAGAAAAAGACTATGCCGCTTTTCCATATACTGAACTATTTTATAAAATAAATGCCTATAGTTTTATGCTGGAGCCCGATGCCAGTGGCACTTATATTGGTTCTTCCTACAGCTATGGCACTGCCCGTGACTTTGCAAGATTTGGGTTGCTGTATTATAACAACGGCAACTGGAACGGGGAGCAATTATTGTCAGCCGATTGGGTTGCCGATTCAAAGCGGCCCGCCGGGGCAAATAAATTGGGCTGGTATGGTTACCAGTTTTGGCTTAATGGACGGGATGAGCTGGACAGTACCCGGAGAAGGTTTAATGATGTGCCGGCTGATTGTTTTTTTTGCGGTGGTTTTGGTGGACAGAATGTATTCATCATTCCTTCAGAAAAATTGGTAGTGGTAAGAATGGGACTTAAAGAAATTGACCGTAATAAATATTTGAAAGAAGTGATTGCCGCTGTTAAGCAATAATCAATCAGTTTCTTGATTAGATTTCTTCCTGGTGTAATCAAACCGCCGTCGGGGTTGGCTAATCATTCTTCAATTCATTTACTTTTGCAAGGATGACTGTTCCCGAATTAAGATTGGTGAATGTAACACGCTACGTAACACCCTTACGTGAAGGTGGATCATTGCCTGCTATTGCAGAAGCCGATGATGGGTTTTTATATGTCTTGAAATTCCGTGGGGCAGGGCAGGGGGTAAAAGCGTTGATCGCAGAGATCATTGGTGGTGAACTGGCAAGACTGCTGGGTTTGAAAGTGCCGGAAATTGTATATGCACAATTGGATGAAGCCTTTGGCAGAACAGAACCCGATGAAGAGATACAGGATCTGTTGAAAGCAAGTGTGGGAACCAACCTGGCTTTGCATTACTTATCGGGTGCTATTAGTTTTGATGCGGCTGTTTCAACAATTGATCCGCTTACTGCCTCAAAGATCGTGTGGCTGGATGCGCTGTTGATGAATGTGGACCGTACAGCCCGCAACACCAATATGCTGATGTGGCAAAAGGAATTGTGGTTGATAGATCATGGCGCTGCATTGTATTTTCATCATGCCTGGACGAATCCCTTACAACAGGCGAAGAAGCCATTTACGCTGGTAAAAGATCATGTATTGCTGCCTGCAGCCTCGCAGTTACATGAAGTGAATGCAGCCTTTAAAAAACTTGTTACCAGGGATACCATTGAATCAATAGTGAAACTTATACCCGGTGATTTTTTACAATGGGAGGAGGGTTTATCTGCAGATGAGATAAGACAAGGGTATGCAAATTTTATCAATACAAGACTGGCGAATGCAGATGATTTTATAAACGAAGCAAACAATGCAAGGGCAACTATTATATGAATATGCCGTAATAAGGCTGGTGCCACGGGTGGAGAGGGAGGAATTCCTCAACCTCGGCATTGTATTTTTTTGTAAACAAACGGGTTTTTTAAAATGTGTTTACGCTGTAAACGAACAACGTATAACTGCTTTTTGTGGTGAAGTGGATATGCCTCATCTAAAATCCAATCTTGAATCGTTTTGTAAAATTGCAAGTGGTAATGAAGATGCAGGGCCCATTGCAAAACTGGATACAGCTTCCCGGTTTCGTTGGCTCACTGCCGTTAGGAGCACTATTATTCAAACCTCCAAAACCCACCCTGGTTTGTGTATAAAAGAAGAGGAAAAGCTGAAAGAGCTGTTTGAAAAGCTGGTGCTGTATTAGTTGCCTCCTTTTTCATCAAACGCGTTTACCCCGGTTTGTTTTTTGTACGTAAAAAAAATGACTATCCTGTCCAGTTCCTGTTCTGTCACTGTTTCTTCCCGCAATTCATTTTTATGCTGGTTGTTGGCAAATCTTACCCTGTAGGTATCTGCCTGCTCAAATGAAATATCGGGGATCACCTGCTTGCCATTCACTGTTTTATTGTGGCAACCGGCACAATGGGTGAGGTAAGCTTTTTTACCTTCAGCAAATTGCGTAAGCAGTTGTTGTTCTCTTTCTTTGCTAAAGCCCTCCGGCATATCGATCCCTAATTTTTTTTGATAGGAACAGGCTGCAACAATGCACAACAAAAAAATGAGTGATATAAAAAGGCTGCGTTTCATAAACCCGTGTTCTCAATATTCACCACCTGCTTTACGCTGGTTCAGTGTTGTTGATTTTGACAAAGGTAACTTTTGCGGCGGCGTTTCAAAAGGGATATTTTCTGTAAGGGAATTGATAAAGGCAATCAGTTGCTTTTTTTCTATTGCAGTTAATTTTAAAGAATCACCCGATAAGGTTTGGTTGCTTACGGCAATACCTTTACCTGCGCCGCCGCCAGCATCATAAAAGTCAATCACCTCTTCCATCGTTTTGTAAACACCATTGTGCATATACGGTTTGGTAAACTGCGTATTCCGGATGGTGGGTGTGCGAAAAGCATTTTTTGTTTCTGTGGCGGCATGTACAGCAAACCTGCCGTGGTCTGTGCTGATATGATCTGCAGATGCGGCCGCAGGAACGCCGATCACTTCAAATTCATTATTGATATAAGGAGGTTTGATGCCATTGAACTGTGGTGCAAAATGACAGGTGCCGCATTGCGCCTTGCCCATAAATACATTAAAGCCGGCTTTTGCATCTTCGTCCAGTTGTTGATCGCTATTCATCGCTTCATCAAACCGGGAATAGTAATTGCTGAACTTGCCATAGAAATAAGTTAGTGCAGATGTGATGTGTTTGATCGTAATTTTTTCTTTATCGTTGCTCATGCTGGAGAACCTGTTAAGATATTCTTTGTACAGGGGTACAGACAACACTTTCTTCACCACTTCCTCTTCGTTGCCACCCATTTCTTCGGGGTTGGTAATTACTCCTTTAGCCTGGTCCTGCAGTGTCAGGAATTTCCCATCTAAATTTAGTAAGTGATTGTAAACTGAATTCACCAGCGAAGGCTGGTTGCGTTCAAGCGGATCTGTGCTGTTGAATTTTAATGCTGCCGCCATGCTGGTATCCGCAAGATAATTGTCCAGTTTGTGGCAGGAGGCGCAGCTGCGTTTATTGTCGCCCGATAGTATGGGGTCATAGAAAAGTAGTTTACCGATACTGTCAATTTCATCCAGTATTTTTTTGTCGCTGATCCTGCTGAAAACGCCCTTGGTATTTTGCGCCCTGTATAAATTTTTATCAAAGATCGACAGCGCTTCATCATCCAGGCTGTAATCCATATAGCTGCCTGATTGTACCTGGTACTTTTTTATATGCTGCTGGTTGATCCTGAACAATGGGTTTACATAATCTTTGATAAACCTAAAGTGGTCAAACTGTTCGTATCCCTTTTTTTGCTCTTGTACAAATTTGATAGCGGCGTTATAAAGTTCGAGGTAGTTTTTCCCTAATGGATGTTGTTGAAATTCCTGGTTGTAAGTATTGTAGATAAAGGCCGTTTGCACCATCATATTCTGCAATTCAGGAATGATCACGGCTGTATCCGGGCAATCAAAACCGGAGGTGTAAATAGTGGCAAGATCAAGCAGGAATAAACGGTTGCACAAAAAGAAATGATGATAACTATCCAGTTGGTTCGTAATTGAATCTGCTAAAAATGTTTTTAAAGAGGCGGTTGAAACTGTAATTAGTTTTCGTAGCGAATCTGCTGAAGCATTTTCTTCTTCCAGGTATTGATAGGCCAGTGTTAAACCGGCGCCTTCTCTTTTATAAGGCGCTTCAAATTTTTCAAATACTTCCGTTTCCCATTCTACCGGCAAGGGTCCATTGATCTTTTTATAGGCTACGGGTTCCAGGTAACGAAGCCAGAAATCACAGGCCTTCATTTTAAACCGGGTGCTGTTGATGGCATCCGCTATGTTCTTCTTCTGCTCATTATTGGCAAGGTTTGATTGCCCAATGATGGTCTGCAGCTGATTAAGTTCCTGGTTGAGCGCATTGATATTGTTTGTATATAGTTTCGTGTAAAACTTACTGTTATTGGTAAAGGAAGAGGACAGGGATATGATAATGGATCCCAGCAGTATGAGCGATATGATGAACTTGTTTCTCACCAGCTTTTTTGCAACTGCGCAATTTTTTTACTTTTATTTCGTTGGCGGATTTATGAGTACTTTCCGTTGTCTTATTTTAAACTCATAACTGCCGGGATTATTGTGCTGCAGGGCTGGTACTTTATATTAAGTTCGTAAATATAAAAGCCGCTCCCCAGCTTTGTTGGGGGCGGCTTTACACATTGTATCAAAACAAATTATTTCAACCCTAAAACTTCCGTTCCCTGTTCAAAGATTATATCAACAGGAATACCTTTTTGCTGTAGCTTGTCAAGGTCTTTTTGAAGGTCTGGTCTTACGATTGCTTTTTCTTTTTGCAGTGCTTCCACTTTTGCCTTGTCTCCATCTCCCTGTAAGGTCAGGATGATATTGCTCAATTCATTCATTGCCATCTTAAACTTATCAAAATTCACTTTGTAATGGCCTGCGGTTGTTTTTTCAAATGCACCTTTGTCCTGGAAAAAATTAAACGCCAGCATATTGGCCTTGCCATGAGATTCGCCTGCTCCAAACCGAACGGAACGTAGAATGCCTGCCATAAATGTGGTGTAATAATTTTCGATTGGCCCGGGCAGTTCACCTTTTTCCACCAGTTTTGTTACCATATACAAACCCAAAATATCGGCCTTGGCTTCTTCCAGCCAGCTGCTTTGTTCCTGCAATGCTTTTCTTACCGTTCCTTTTCCGTTGATGGTATTTTTGATACCAAGCCCATGTGCCACTTCATGAAACATCACATCTGCAAAGAA
>JAKQJG010000238.1 GCA_029561305.1 Bacteroidota bacterium
TAAGTATGGTGACAATGCAAAGTTTGGTGCAATTGAAATAAGTAATGTACAGGTTAAAGCTGTAGCCGTATTATAGATAAATTTCAAACATCCGAAGTTTTTAAAACTCCGGATGTTTTACGGGTATTACATTTTTATAAAACTTCCATATTCCATTTCACTGTTTTTATAAATGGCTTTTAAAATATAAGTTCCTCTTGCAAGATTGGAGATACTAATTTGCTGTCCGCTGTTGTATTTACTTAAAGTTTTTATTACCTGCCCATCAACAGATAGAATTTGAATTGATTTAATAGCAGCATTGTTCTTTGTAAAAACATACACAGCATCATTAGCAGGATTGGGTGCAATGGTAAAGCCAGTTTTTTTATCAAATTTCAACACACGAATTTCCGAATAGGCAAAGCTGCCGTCTTTATCCATCATTTTTATGCGGTAGAATGCAGTACCGTTTACTTGTTGATGAACATATTTGTAATTGCTGTTAGAACCATTTGCACTGATGATTGATATGCTTTGAAAATTGCTGCCGTTTTTACTGTATTCTAAAACATATTTATCTGCATTTATTTCTTCCGCAGATTGCCAATTTAAAACAGCGTCATTGCTTTGAGCAACACAGGTAAAATTTGATAACTTTATTGGAACTACACCAAACACTTTTGGCGCACATAAATTCATTGGAGGAATGGTAGGGTCTATTTGGGTGAAGACATTTCGTTTGATGTTAGGGAGGTTCATCCAGATACTGCCAAATGTTGCAGAATGATCGCTATAGCCACTTTGCCCCGAAGCCCATAATGTGTTATCAGTTTTTAAAATGTAACTAAAATTTTCCCCTGCAAAAATATCTACTGCATTTGTTGCTACCAATACAGGAGTTAATTTAGTTATTGTATCACCACATCCCAATTGTCCATGAAAATTTTCTCCCCAGGCATATACATTATAATTTGTATCAAGCGCCAAACAATGCAGTCCATCATTATTGGCAGAAAGTGCAATAATGGGTGATGCTGCCTGGGGGAAAGTAATTTTGGTTGGATTAATAGAGTTACTATTTGGGGGGCTAAAAAAAAAACTTCGCCTTGTGAGTTTAAAGCGTACATGGCTTCAGCATTCCCCTTAATATCAATAATATTCCTCAAAGTTTCTATTTTTTCCGGAATTGTTATACTTGTACCCGGAAACAAATATTTACTACCAGTAACACTAACAGTACTGTCTGCAAGCAAGATGAATGTTGCGGCATTCAGAAGGTAGCCTACTGCTATGGCTCTTACAGCATTGCTAACTCCTATCATTTGAACTGCGGTAGTTATAGGTGAATCAGATACAGTGCCATTGCCTAATTCACCAGCCATATTGCGTCCAACACCCCAAACTGTATGATCATTCTTTACAAAAACAGCGTGGCTAATCCCCCCATCCGCAAATTTTACATTGGTTAATACCTGTGCCGGACTAGAAAAACCTGAATTAGGAAAATTTCCCCATACCCAGGCTGTGCTGTCGTTTTTAATGGCTGCAGAAACATAGCCGGTAGTATAGAATTTGATATTTTTCATCCCAGTTGCGGCAACAGGAGCTACAGCAGGATTGGTTGTACCATCAGCCAGTTCACCATTTCCATTATATCCCCATCCATATAACTGGTTACTGTCTCCACAAACCGTAAAAGCACTATATGCCCCTACCTGGTAATTATGCGGCTTATACCAGCCTCTTCCCCCAAAGCCATCACCCACCATGGAGTTTTGGGCAAATAAATAATTACTGAAGAATAGGAATGCAGTTAAAAAAAATAAAGATTTTCTCATAAATAGGAATCTGTAAGGCTAATTTTAAAGATGGTCTGGTACTGTAAAATACGCAGAAAAAAAATCCCCTCCAAAACTGAAGGGGAGTGAATTCTCAGACTTCCGAAGTTTTAAAAACTTCGGAAGTCTTTACAAGATCACAAAAGGGTTATTGCCAAACACATCATCATCCTTATCAAAACCCATTACTCTTTTCAGGTAACAATACCAATGTTTCATTCTTACTTGCATAAGCGTTTTCATTTTAATTGTTAAGTGAATAGTTGAATATAAAAGCATCATCAAACTTCCGAAGTCTTGAAGACTTCGGAAGTTTTGAGGACTTCGGAAGTTTTTCAAACACAAAGCCCCGAACATACATGCTCAGGGCTTTGTTATTTTTTTAAAGCCCTTTCAGGCTGCGGAATTAATATCCACCCATGCCACCCATATCAGGAGCGCCATGTGAATGTGCTGCTTCTTCTTTTGGTTTGTCGGCAATTACCGCTTCGGTAGTCAGCAACATACCGGCAATAGAAGCTGCGTTTTCCAAAGCTACACGGCTCACTTTAGTTGGATCAATTACACCAGCTTTAAAGAGGTTCTCATAGGTTTCAGTTCTTGCGTTGAAACCATAATCACCTTTACCTTCTTTAATTTTTTGTACCACGATTGAACCATCGATACCTGCATTCTCAGTCAAGGTGCGGATAGGCGCTTCCAAAGCACGGCGAACAATTGCCATACCTGTTTGCTCATCAGCGATCTGGCCTTTAACTTTTGGCTCTAATGATTCAATTGCACGGATATAAGCAACACCACCGCCAGGAACAATACCTTCTTCCACAGCAGCCCTTGTAGCGTGTAATGCATCATCCACACGGTCTTTCTTCTCTTTCATTTCTACTTCTGTAGCAGCACCTACATACAGTACCGCAACACCGCCAGCTAATTTAGCCAAACGCTCTTGTAGTTTTTCTTTATCGTAGTCAGAAGTTGTGTTTTCAACCTGTGCTTTTATCTGGTTAACCCTTGCAACGATATCGGCTTTTTTGCCTTTACCACCAACAATGGTTGTATTGTCTTTATCAATTGTTACAGAAGCAGCCTGGCCCAATGTTGTAAGGTCAGCACCTTCTAATTTATGACCCAGTTCTTCGCTCACAACAGTACCAGCCGTTAAAATGGCAATATCTGTCAGCATTTCTTTTCTCCTGTCACCAAAGCCAGGAGCTTTTACTGCAGCTACTTTAATAGTGCCACGTAATTTGTTTACCACCAATGTAGCCAATGCTTCTCCTTCCAGGTCTTCTGCAATGATCAGCAATGGACGGCCGCTTTGAGCAACTTTCTCAAGAATATGCAGAATGTCTTTCATTGCAGAGATCTTCTTATCATAAATAAGAATGTATGGGTTCTGCAATTCAGCCTGCATTTTTTCGCTGTTGGTTACAAAGTAGGGAGATACATATCCACGGTCGAACTGCATACCTTCTACAATATCAACTGTTGTATCTGTACCTTTTGCTTCTTCAACGGTGATCACACCTTCTTTACCCACTTTCACAAACGCTTCTGCAATCAGTTTACCGATTGTTTCATCGTTGTTAGCAGAGATGGTGGCTACCTGCTGAATTTTTTTGCTGTCGTTTCCAACAGTCTGAGACTGTGCTTTCAGGTTTTCAACAACCAATGAAACCGCTTTGTCAATACCACGTTTCAGATCCATTGGGTTGGCACCTGCAGCTACCATTTTCAAACCTTCGCTGATGATTGACTGAGCCAAAACAGTAGCAGTAGTAGTACCGTCACCTGCAATATCTGCAGTTTTAGAAGCTACTTCTTTCACCATCTGGGCGCCCATATTCTCAATAGCGTCTTCCAGTTCAATTTCTTTTGCTACAGTAACACCATCTTTAGTTACCTGTGGTGCACCAAATTTTTTCTCAATAACTACGTTACGGCCTTTGGGTCCGAGAGTTACTTTTACAGCGTTGGCCAAAGTGTCCACGCCTTTTTTCATTTTATTTCTTGCTTCGATGTCGAAGTATATCAGTTTTGCCATAATAAATTAATTTGATGATTTTAATGATTTGATAATTTGATAATTTGGTAATTTGATGATTTGCTGCCCATCGGCACATTTTCAAATCTTCAAATCATCAAATTAAACGATTGCCAGAATGTCGCTTTCCCTCATAATAAGGTATTCGCTTCCTTCGATCTGTATCTCCGTTCCGGCATATTTACCATACAGTACCGTATCGCCGGCTTTTACTGTTACAGGCTCGTCTTTTTTACCGGGACCAGCCGCAACTACTACACCACGCTGTGGTTTTTCTTTTGCAGTGTCTGGTATAATGATACCACCAGCAGTTTTTTCTTCGGCAGCAGCCGCTTTCACAATTACCCTGTCATGCAATGGGGTAATGCTTACTTTTTTTGCCATAATCGTATTGATTTTTGTGTTTTGATTTTTAAATAAACGCCTGAGAAGACAGGCAACAGCCATCAACGAATATCGTACCAGCAATATAAAAGAGCATTCTTGTCAGTTTTTGCTGAAAAAAGTAACGGGATCTTTTGGTAATGGTGAAAAATAGTCAGTTTATGCAACCGGCCTGCCACAAATGTTGTCAGCTTGAAAAAATAGCGCATGAAAAAAGTTGTTGCAGGATTATTCTTTATAGTCATAATTATCATCGGATGTTCAAAAAACAAGGGAACTGAAACACCTGCCACCATTTTGTCGGCCAGGTATGCTTGTGGTACCGGTTGTGAGGCCGCCGCTTTTGTGGTAAAATCTTCCGCAGACAGTACCCTTTACCTGCCTTCAAACCTTCCACCAGCCTACAAAGTACACAACCTGCCGGTAATAGTTGATTTTACAAGAACGGGCGAATTTCCCGAACCCAATAAAGGCCCTGATGCAGAGATAATCCGCATCAACAATATTTACCAGTAAAACCGGCTTTGTATATTGCCAGTTTTAATAGCGCTTCCCAGTAAGGGGTATAAAAGGTTGGAAACCCTGCTGCTATACCCTACATTTGCAGCCAGAATTTAAGACAGCATGATCAGCAGGAGAAATATAAGGGTGAAAGTGATGCAGACACTTTACACATCAGACAGTATCAGTAAAGATATCAGTGTGGCAGATGCTCAAAAGCTGTTACGCAAACAATTTGAACAAACCCGGCATCTTTTTTTATACCTCACCTGGTTTTTGACCGAAGTTGCCCGTTATGCAGAAGCTGACGCCGCAAAAAAGGCTGGAAAACATTTACCATCTGCGGCCGACCTGAATATCAATACTAAAATAGCAGGTAACGAATTACTGTGGAAAATAATGGAAGAAGCCAGTTTCAAATCTGCTGTCGGCGACATCAAACCTCAGTATATCCTTGATGCCAACCTGCTGAAGAAAACATACGAATCATTAACCGCTTCAGAAGAGTATAAAGAATATATCAGCATCCTGGCAAGGGATAAAAAAGCGGAGAAAGAGATCCTTCAGTTCATCTTTACCGACCTGATGCTGCCCAATGAAGATTTCATCAGTCATATAGAAGAACATTTCATTAATTGGGACGATGATGCTGAGATGATGAATGTATTGATGCAGAACTGTTTGCAAAAACCGCAGCATTTCAATTTTAATGAAATGGTAAGCAAGGAAAAAATGGACTTTGCTAACGGCCTGCTGGCGACTGTGATAGATAAGAAAGAAGTGAGCATGGAATTGCTGAAACCAAAATTAAAGAACTGGGATGCAGAGCGTATCGCCGCACTGGATCTCATCATTATACAAATGGGTATTTGTGAGTTCTTGTTTTTTGAAACCATCCCGACAAAAGTTACCATTAACGAATATATTGACCTGGCAAAGGAATACAGCACGCCACAAAGCGGCCAGTTCATCAATGGTATTTTAGATAATATTCATAAAGAACTAACGGTGCAGGGTAAGATACAGAAGAAGAGTTTTAAGAATAGTACTTTGTAGGCTGGAAGGTTTAAGGTTTAAAGTTTAAGGTTAGAGGTTAGAGGTTTAGAAGTTTAGAAGTTTAGAAAGTTTAGATGTTTAGTTTATGAAAATGTATTTCGTGTTTTTTGCTGCATCACTGGTTTTTATTAGTTGTGATGTGAGAAGAAATGACAGGATTGCAGACGATTCCCTTGTAAAGGAAGAAAAACAAAAGAAGCAGCAACAGGAGAGGATAACCAGCGCACTGAAAGACACCACTACGGTGCAGTTGATCGACAGTGTATTTGATTTTGGAACGGTGAAAGACGGAGAAGAAGTAATACATAGTTTTAGTTTTAAAAATACCGGCAACAAACCCCTGGTAATTATGACCGCCCAGGCTACTTGCGGTTGTACTGTACCGGAGAAGCCGGAAGAACCCATCAGGCCGGGAGAAACAGGCATGATAAAAGTGGTTTTTCATTCAAAAGACAGGGTTGGGCAGCAGGAAAAAACCATCCGGGTTACATCAAATGCGAGACCGGAGTTTGGGGTGCTGTTGTTAAAGGGGGTTGTGGAGAAAGTGAAGTAGCAAGGGGCAATAGTCAATTGGCAATAAGCAATATTCAAAAGCCAATTAACCAGGAAGCAATGGGCAATCTCCAAAAAGGCAAAAGGTAAATGGTCGAATACCGAATAACAAATACCGAATAGTGAATCGAAACTAATTTTCAACAATCAAACAATATACAATGGAATTACTTGGAATTTTTTTACAGGCTCAACCGAGCGGTTTTGGTGGTGGCACCGGCCAGTTAATATTTTTAGGTCTGATGGTATTGGTGTTCTGGATGTTTATGATCCGGCCGCAGGCAAAAAAAGCAAAACTGCAAAAGACATTTATCAACGACTTGAAGAAAGGCGATAAAGTGGTAACCATTGCCGGTATACACGGCACCATCAATAAAGTAAATGAAGACAGTACGATCAGCCTTGAAGTTAGTCCTGGTAGTTATTTAAAAATAGAAAAAAGCACCATCAGCATGGAAATGAGTGCTGGGTTGAATAAGGCAGTGGAGAGCAAATAGTCGATTGTCAATAGTCAATTGTTAAGAGGGCAAAAGTGCAATAGGACAATAAGTTATATTAAAAACCCAAAAGTGATCGAGTGCTTTTGGGTTTTTCTTTTAGGTACATTTGAACGACTTAAACGACTTAAACGACTTAAACGATTTGAACGACTTAAACGATTTAAACAATTTGACCTTATGCTCAGAATAGGACTAACCGGCGGCATCGGCAGTGGCAAAAGCACGGTGGCTAAAATATTTGAAACGTTGGGCATACCGGTGTATTATGCGGATGATGCCTCCAAAAGATTATTGAATGAAAACGACGTCTTAAAGAAAGAAATAGAAAAACATTTTGGAAAAGAAACCTATCAAAACGGCGAGTTAAACCGGAAACACCTCTCCTCCCTGGTTTTTGACAACGCTGAAAAGTTAGCACTGCTTAACTCGATCGTACACCCGGCTACTATCAAAGATGCGGAAGACTGGATGCAAAAACAGGCAGCACCCTATGCCATCAAAGAAGCAGCACTGATATTTGAAAGCGGCTCACAGGAACATTTGGATAAAGTGATCGGCGTGTATGCACCGGTAACCATCCGTATTAACCGGGTGATGCAAAGAGACGAGGTAAGCCGTGAAGAAGTGGTGAGCCGGATGAACAAACAAATAAACGAAGAAATAAAGATGCGGCTATGCGATTACGTTATTACGAATGATGAGCAGCAATTAGTGATACCACAGGTGCTGGACATTCATGAAAAATTGCTGGGACAAACGGCTCAGCTTCAAACAGTATAGCTTCTTATAAAATCCACTGCCTTCATCATATCCTCCCTCAGTATCCTGTCGGCCTCATTAAAAGGTACTTCTTTTCTGAAAGCGGTCACCAGTTCTTCAACCACCACAGAACTTTTTAAAGGCCGGCGGAATTCAAGCGCCTGTACTGCTGTCAGTAATTCAATGGCCAAAACCTTTTCAACATTATCAATTACCCGTTTACACTTAGTGGCGGCATTGGCGCCCATACTTACATGGTCTTCCTGGTTGTTGCTGGAAGAGATGGAATCCACACTGGAGGGCGTACACAATTGCTTGTTCTCACTTACAATACCTGCTGCTGTGTATTGGGGTATCATAAAACCCGAATGCAGTCCGGGCTGTTTGATCAAAAATAAAGGCAACCCATGCTGGCCGCTGATCAGCTGGTAGGTTCTTCTCTCCGAAATATTAGCGAGCTCACTCATGGCAATACTTAAAAAATCAAGCACTAACGCCAACGGTTGCCCGTGAAAATTACCACCGCTTACAATGATATCTTCTTCGGGGAAAATATTTGGATTGTCGGTAACCGAATTGATCTCTTTGATGAAAACACTTTGTACATAATCAAAAGTATCCTTTGTAGCTCCATGCACCTGCGGCACACAACGAAAAGAATAGGGATCCTGCACCTGTGACTTTTTCTGTGCAAGGATGGCGCTGCCACTTAATAAGTCTGTTATTTTTTTTGCAGTATCCACCTGCCCTTTGTGCGACCGCACGGAATGAATCTTTTCATGCAGCGGGCTTGCCACACAATCAAATGCATCAAAGGAGATAGCTGCGATCATACCTGCCCAGTTTAGCAGTCTTTCGCTTTGCAATAAATTGTACATGCCATAAGCACTCATAAATTGTGTGCCGTTGATCAATGCCAAACCTTCCTTGCTTTGTAAATGCAATGGCTCCCAACCGAGCTTCTTCCAAACATCAGCAGCTTTCATTCTATTTCCGGCATAGTTTACTTCACCCAGGCCGATAAGGGGCAAACTTAAATGACTTAATGGTGCCAAATCCCCGGATGCACCGAGAGAACCCTGCGTATATATTACAGGTAACACATCGTTGTTATACATATCCACCAGCCGCTGTACGGTTGCCACCTGTACACCTGAATGACCGTAACTAAGGGATTTAATTTTTAGTACAAGCATCAGCCGTACGATCTCCTGCGGCACTTCCTCCCCCATTCCGCAGGCGTGACTTTTAAGCAGGTTGCTTTGCAGTTCTTCCAATTGATGAGCATCAATTTTTACATTTTGCAAGTACCCAAAACCGGTGTTGATACCATAAAATAACTCATCGCCATTGTTCATCTTTTTATCAAGATAATTCCGGCAATCTGCTATTTTTTGGATGGCTGCCGGCGTCACCTGCAATGACACCGGATGGTTGGAAAGTTTTTTGATATCCTCAAAGCCGGTATGGCTGTCGTCAATTAAAAAAGGTTGGCTCATGCAGCAGCAATATGTTTAAGTAAGGGGGCAAAAGTAGGGAAAAAGAGTCAGCACCTATCCCCTTCTTCTTTCCAGCAACAGCATCATCATACTTCCTAACAATACCCGGTCTTCCTCTCCCTTTTCAAACATCGCTTCATTGCTGATGCTAAACTTACGGCCAAAGAAAGATGCTTCTTTTTTAAGTATGCAAACCAGGGTGCCATCAGGCCTTTTAATGGAATAGGAAGGATTAAAAACATAGCCTGTAAACATCCCCAGTATGGGTATTTCACTAAAGATTCCATCCAGTACTTTTACCCAGCCATTTTGTTCATTAATTTCAAGATCCTGGTTATCCTGTTCATCAAACAGTAAGTACTTTGCTTTCCACAACGACTTCCATCCTTCTCTCACCACACGTCCTAAATTTTTTCCTGAAGCATCAGTAAAAGAGTAAGAAGTATTAAAGTCAAGCCATTTATCTGCCCTGATCTCATACTTAAGGGCTGTTTGTTGTGTGTCTGAAAAGATCTGTACATGTTCTTTAAACTTGAACATTTTTTGTTTGGCATAAGCCCTTACATTGCCAATAGCATCAGTAGCCGTAAAATCATTGTGAAAAGTAGCAATGTTGAATTGAAGCTGAAGCGGGTAATAATTTTGCTCAAGCAAATCTGTTGGTGGCATAAGAATCAGTGTTGGTTAAGGAGCAATGATACAAAAAAGTTGCATATCTATTCTCATGCTGTCTCATAAGGTAGTATCTCATTTTGAAAATATGACTACGAAGTTGTCTTTCCCCTGCGTTCTCCTCATCCCTGCCTGCCGGCCGGCAAGTCTGCGTGGGACAATTGGCACCATGAGGGGCAGCGGTCGCAGAGTTGCTTCGCAATCGGATAGCTGTTCGTTTCAAACTGACACACTACTTCTCATACAACCCTCTCACCACCACACTGGCCACCACGCAACCAAACACCGC
>JAKQJG010000255.1 GCA_029561305.1 Bacteroidota bacterium
ATTTCTCATACCCGGCCTTTTCATAGCCCGTTTCATTTGTCGTTGTTGTACTGCCCGTATCAATACCTTTCTAAATTTACCCTCTGCATGGAACAGGCGGTTCATACGTTGCTGGTTGCCCAATACTTTTGTGAACTGGTCCTTGTATTTTTTCCTGATGTCGAGTATTTTCTGATCGTTTTCTAAAACATCCACATTGTCATCTTTTCTATTCTTTATTACAACGGCCATTTCTTTTTCGTATTGGTTGTAAACCGGCCAAAACTGTTTTGCTTCATCCGGGGTAAGTTCGAGTTCTTTGCTAATAAAAGCTGCCTTTAATGCCTCAATATCCTGCTGCTTTTTATCTGAAATATCGGGTGCAGAAGCATCCTGCGCAATAGCGATAGCACTCATACAAAAAAATGATAATGCCAGGTATAATTTTTTCATGATTGTCATTAATTTTTCAATTCAATTTCTTCTAAAAACTTATCTAATGTTGCGTTGTCTATAAAATATTCTTCCTGGTCGGGCAGGTCTGCTTCATCAATACTGGAAGTGAGGGCAGCTATATCTTCCTGCGTACCATTTCTTTCCAGGTATTTGATGATGTCTTCTTCGGGAAGGTTTTCTAATGATTGAGTAAAGGCTGCTGCAGTCATTACAGGATCTGCAGTTTCTCCCCCCTCATTTGTGTTACCTGTAAATTTATACACCCCAAAGATCATCAGCCCCGTAAATACAGCCGCCGCCGCATACTTCCAAATGCTGTTGCTGCGCCTGGGCATTGCAATAACTTTGGCCCCACCCTGCACCTTTACTTTATTTAAAATACTATCCGGCAATTGCTCAAAATATCCTGCCGGTACTTCAAAAGGCTGATCCTTATTTATAGTTTGTATTACCGAAGGAATGATATCCCCTGCTACTTGAAATGTTATCTCATCCCCAGCCTTTTCAAAATAATTTTCAGGAACTTCAAAAGGATTTACCTTTTTAATACCTGATAATAACGGCGATAACTGCTGTAACTCATTTGCCGCTGTGCCTTCAATTTTTGATAAAATAGTATTTGATAAAGCATCAAAATAACCCTCCGGTGCTTCACCCGCCGCAACAAGCTCATTTTTTACAGTTGCCAGCACCGTCACAGGAACAGTCTCAAAATAGCCATCCGGTACTATAAAAACATTCCTGTTTCCAATCGCTGCCACTGCAGGGCTTATTGTTTCTACTTCATTTAATATATCTATACTCCTGTTCATTCCAGTTTTACTGACTATTTAACGTCCCCTTAGTTTAATGATTCAACAAATAATCCTCAATTTTTTTCACTGCATGGTGGTAGCTGGCTTTGAGTGCTCCCTCGCTCGTTTCCAGCACACGGCTCATCTCTTCATAGGGCATTTCATCATAATACCGCAGGCTGAAAACTGTTTTTTGTTTATCGGGAAGCCGCTGCATTGCCAATTGCAGTTTCCATTCTATCTTACTACTGTCAAAATTTGTCTCAGCCTTCAGCTTCTCCTCCAGGCCATTGTCATCATCACTCAGCGATACCGATGACCTGCGTTTCTGTTGTTCCAAATAGGTAAGGCTTTCGTTTGTGGCGATCCTGTAAAGCCAGGTGTACAGCTGGCTGTCTTCTCTAAAATTTTCCAGGCCGTTCCAAACCTTGATAAACATGTTCTGCAGCACATCATTGGCATCTTCATGTTGTACTACCATCCTGCGGATATGCCAGTACAATTTCTCCTGGTACTTTTTTATAATGGCAGTAAACGCCCGTTCTTTTGTGACTGCGTTTTTAAACTGCAGCAACAATTCTTTATCGTCTTGATGTATAATGGCCATGGTGTTCAGGTATAAAAATAGAAAAAGCCCTGTTATGATGCTTATTTTTTGTATAAGTTTAATTTCAGGGGCAGTTTAACTCATTTTGAGAAGATGAATCAGGTTTTCTTTGGCTACTTTGTGCCATTGAGAAATTTATATCTAACTTACCTTTATTAAAATAACCGTTCATGAAACGCTGTTTTCTTTTTGCATTACTCTTTCTTGCTTCACTACCCTGTTTTTGCTGGGGTTTTTATGCGCATAAAAAAATTAACTACTACGCTGTTTTTCTTTTACCGCCAGAAATGATGGTGCTGTATAAACCCAATATTGATTTTATAGAAGAGCATGCGGTGGATCCTGACAAACGCAGGTATGCAGTAGCGGAAGAAGGTCCAAGACATTATATAGATATTGACCACTATGGTGAATATCCTTATAACAACCTGCCCCGAAAGTGGAAGGATGCGGTGGAAAAGTTTGGCGAAGATTCTGTGAGGATGTATGGTATTGTACCCTGGCACTTGCAAACAATGTTGTACCGGCTCACAGATGCATTTAAAGAAAAAAACTTTAGCAGGATAATGAAGAACAGTGCCGAGATAGGCCACTATATAGCAGACAGTCATGTACCCCTTCATGCAAACAGTAACCACAACGGTCAGTTTACCAATCAAAAAGGCATTCATGGATTTTGGGAAAGCAGGGTACCGGAGTTACTGGCCGATACAAAGTTTGATTTTTTTATAGGAAAAGCCCAGCATATCAGTAACCCGGCTGATTATATATGGGACAGGGTGCTCGAAAGTGCCCTCGCTTCCGATTCAGTACTCCGTTTTGAAAGAGAACTCACCAAAGAATTTCCAGGAGATCAAAAATTTAGTTTTGAAAGCAGGAACGGAGTGGTGATAAAACAATATTCTTCCGCGTTTACAGAAGCTTTTGATAAGAAATTAAATGGAATGGTGGAGCGAAGAATGCGCTTGTCTATTTATTCCACTGCCAGCTTTTGGTACACAGCCTGGGTAAATGCAGGTCAGCCTGATCTTAAAGGCTTAGTAGGACAAAAATTTTCTGAAAACGATGTAAAAGAGTTCGAAAAATTAAACCAAAGCTGGCAAAGCGGTGGCAAAATGATTGGCAAGGAAGAAGAGTAATTTTATTTTTTACTACTGAATTTTCTTGCAATAAATATAACAACGGCAATAATAATGGCCACAATGATCACCCCTGTCCATAAGCCGGTTTTAAATATGGCACCAATTACTTCACAGCTGCTCAGTAAAACACTAAGTGATATCAGACCGGTTACTAATGATAATTTATTTGTCATAATTTTATAGAGAATAATGCAGGATTAAATCCCATCATTATTCAGTTTTAAAAATCTGTATAAAAATATAATTGTTTATTTATCTCCAGGCACATCTTCCAGGCTAAATATCAATTGTTCATCCCTGTCCTGCACATGAATTTTTCTTACAAAATCATCATATTCCTGGTCGTGATTGGTATATACCCCATACGCATCAATAGAGTATCCTGTTAAGCCGTCTTTAGCTTCAATCACATATAAGATAGATGAGTCACCAGGGTCTGATTCCCCTTCGAAGCGGTAAGTTTTTATGATCGTAAGATCTTCAGGTTTATAATGTTTGCCGTTACCGGTTTCAAAACAACCTTCACTCATTACAAATTCATTATCCTGCCTTTTGAGCCTGAGCTTTTCCATTACCTGGCTCAGTGTTCTCATTTCATTAATATTTTTTTCCATGACTGTGGGTTTTAATTGTTTAATGGATAAATTTTTAAACTGAGTTTTTATAGGTGCTGATATATTTAGTGAGGCAAGAGATATGCCATCAGGAAATGCAGTGCAGGATTGGCTTTAATAAGGGCAAAAAATTCCCCGTATCAGTCAATACGGGGAATCTGTACCTTAAAAAGATGGCTGTAAATTTTTATTGTGGAACTTTACTCTCTTCAAAATTCTTGATCTTATTGTACAATGTTTTTCTATCTATCTGAAGAATTTCAGCAGCTTTTGTCTTATTAAAATTTACCTGTTTCAATACATTCATTATTGCCTCATATTCTGCACTTGCGGCCGCATCTTTTAATGCAGCAACTGGAACTTGTATTTTTTCCTGCGGGGCAGCATTTTGCATGCTGACTGAGTTATTAGAATAATTATTGGCAGGCATTACCACAGGGCCGCTGATGATTTCCCAGGGCAATACATTTTTATTAATGAGGCCTCCGGTAGTGAGCAGCCCGGCCCTGCGTACCACATTCCTGAATTCACGTAAGTTACCCGGCCAGTTATATTCAAGAAACAATTGCATCACATCATCTTCAAAGCCATCGATCTTTTTATTTAATTCCTGTGCAGTCTGGTCTAAAAAGAATTTGGCAAATAAAGGAATATCAGTTGGCCTGCTTCTTAATGGCGGTATATGGATGGAGAATTCATTAAAACGGTGATAAAGGTCTTCCCGGAATTTACCCGACATATAGGCTTCTTTCAAATTTTCGTTAGACGCCACAATGATGCGTACATCTGTAGGCATTTCTTTATTGCCGCCTACTCTTTTAAATTTTCTTTCCTGTATCACCCTAAGCAATGCTACCTGCACATCCATCGTAAGGTTGCCCACTTCATCCAGGAAAAGTGTTCCGCCGTTGGCTGTTTCAAACATACCTTCTTTATCACTCAATGCACCGGTAAAAGAGCCTTTTACGTGGCCAAACATTTCACTTGCTGCCAATTCCCTTGATAATGTACCACAATCCAGCGCTACAAAAGGCTTATCTCTCCTGTCGCTGTTAGCATGAATTGTTTTGGCAACAACTTCCTTGCCTGTACCACTTTCACCGTAAATGATGACACTATAATTAGTAGGGGCAATTGTTTTTATTTGTTCATACATCTGTTGTATACCGCCATCTTTGCCTACCAGGTATTGAGAAGAAATATCATTTATTGAAGCAGATTTCTTCATAACACCGGAATTACCATTTCTGGAAGCAATAGTTGGATTGTCGCTCACAGAAGTATTTAACGCCCTGTTCACCAGGTCAAGTACTTCATCGGGTACAAGTGGTTTGGTGATATAATCAAACGCACCCTGTCTTATAACTTCCACCGCCATTTTAATATCTGAATAACCGGTAATAATGATAACCTGGACAGTATGATTGATCTGTTTGATTTCTTTTAAAACATCCACACCTTCTTTGTCACCTAGCCTGAAATCGCAAAGTACCAGATCAAACTGCCCATCTCTGAATGCAGCAATTCCTTTGTTCCCATTACTGGCGGTAGCGGTTTCAAATCCTTTGCGTTGCAAAAACCTGGAGAGCAGCTGGCACATATCCATATCGTCATCAATGATCAGAATTTTTTTCATCTTAAATGGAGGTTTGGTTAAAAATACACAACATGGTTGGTTGTGATGAATTTTTTACCCACGTTTATATAAAAAAATGATGCCAATAAACTGTGAGCATTTTACCCCGGTAATTGCAGTAATAATTAAATGGCGGGTAATTTGTTATTTTTAAGCAGAAAATATTTAGTAAAAAAAGAATGGATGCTACTAACAGCCTAAGTGCCCTTATCATAGATGATGAGTATGATATATGTTTCCTGCTAAGCAGAATACTGCGTACTAATAATCTTTCAGTACAGTTTGTAAATTCTCTGGAAGGCGGAAAAGTTATGCTTGAAAAAATCCATCCTGCTGTATTATTCCTTGATAATCATTTACCTGACGGATTTGGTATCGACTTTATTGGTTATGTAAAAGAAAATTACCCGGATACAAAAGTTGTGATGGTAACGGCTCATGATACGAGTGAAGACAGGCAAAGGGCGTTAAAACAGGGTGCTGATCTTTTTATCCCCAAACCTTTTTCTGCAGCCCAAATAAAAGCAGCTATCGAGAAAGTTAATATTGCCGGAAATAATTTGCGGGGAAATTAATCCCCGAACTGTAGAATTAAACTCTATATCAGATTTTTTATTCCCCAACCGGGAGACCGATAATAAAAGAAGTTCCTTTTCCCATTTGGCTGTTCACATGGATACTTCCCTTGTGATTGAAAATAATATTTTGGGTATTTGCAAGACCCAATCCGTTTCCTTTAGGCTTATTGGTGAAATACGGTTCAAATAGTTTCGTTAAAGCAGTTTCATCCATACCGTGGCCATTGTCAGTAATAATTACCACACAGTTATTTCCTTCTGTTATTGTTTCTATTTTTAATACTGCTTTGCCTTGCTCCATTGCCTCCAGTGCATTGATAATGATATTAAGAAATGCTATTTTCATTCTATCGGCATCTACCAGTACGTCTGATAGGCATTGATAGTTTTTTTCTACCAGCACCTGCTGCAATTCAATACGGTCTTTTGCCATGGTGAGGGTATCATCGATCAGTTTTGACACCGGGATTTTTGAAAGATTAAGCTCCGAAAACTTGGTGCTTTGCAGCAGATCGGAGATCAGTTTATTGATACGGGTACTGTTGCGTTGTATCACATCAAAAAAATACAAAGTACCCTCATCGTCACTGTTCAGATCTGACTTTAGTTGTGATGCCGCAAGGTCAATATTAGTGAGGGGGTTTCTAACTTCATGAGCAATGGTACGGGCAATACGGCCTGTAGCAGCGAACTTTTCAATACTGCGCATTTTAATCAACTGTTCATTGGCAGTATTCAGCTCGTCAATGCGTTTTTTTAACTCGTCCTGGAAAACCTGTATTCTTTGCAGGCCTTCTTTCCTTGCTTTGTTCTCACTTGTATAAGATACAAAACCTATTATTACCAATATCAGCGTCAGCAGCAGTGATATGATTGTAATGGTGTTGATAGCAGTAAAAGTGGTCTTAAGTTTTTCATCACGCTCCAGGAGTTGTCTTTTTTCTTCCAGTTGCATAAAGCTGATAAGGCTGCGTATTTTATCCATGGATTTTTTTGACTCATCCTGGGCAGGTTTTAATTTAAAAGCAGTGTCTGTAACTCCATTGACGGTGAGGTTTAAAAAATTCCTGTACAATACGAACCGGATTTTGTAATGCTTTTTCAGATCGTCCAGTCGTTGTTGTTGCAGGCGGTTATCGAGTGTAAGTTCCCTGATTACAGCGTAGATAGAATCAGCTGCTCTCTCACTATTGACATAGGGTTCTAAGAAAGCAAGATCCCTTGTGATAAAATACCCCCTTACACCGGTTTCCGCATCTTTAATCTTCGATATAAAACTTTCCAGGGCAAACATCACTTTATAAGTATGTTCCACCCTGTCGGTTCTGTCTTTTAACCTGGTATTAGCAACAAGTGTAACCACATATACTACCAGCAGTAAAAAAAGTGAAGTGCCATAGCCTATAATAATCCGGTTGTCGGGTTTTACTTTTTCAAAAACTCTTTTCATGTGTTTTTTTTATCGATTTTGTTCACATGTAATCATTCCGCCGCCACTCAGGTTAGCCAATATGCCTGCCGGTTTTTCATCACGTTGAACAGGGCGATTGTTATGATATTATTTAATACATGTATGAAGACATCAAAACTAATGTGCAGGAAAGATAAAAAAGTATGCCACACTGTTACTGGCGTTTCCCGTACTGTGGTTAAATGTACACGGAAATTTCGTTTCCAGGCATTGAAGGAGTTATTATGATAGGTGGCATAGATTTTATACTGTATTATCAGAAACAATAATTTAAACCTGTATAAAAATTTTTTTATGATAAGATGGTCATTGGGCTTTTTTGTTGTAGCAATTGTAGCTGCGATATTTGGTTTTGGGGGCATAGCTGCGGGAGCTGCATCCATCGCTAAAATTTTATTTTTTGTTTTTATCGTTTTATTTCTTTTATCACTCTTTTTTAAAAGAAGCAGTGCTTCCTGAATACTTAAGTTTTAATCCGTACTCTTTAATAAGTTATTCAGTTTGTATGTTACCAGTTAATGAATTCCGTATGAAAAAGAAACTTCGCTATACAAGTGCCGCTCTTTTAATAGTATGGATACTGGGCTTTTTTATGCTGGAACTTTCCTCCCCGGTTCATTCAGTGCTGTGGATAGCCATACTTGTTTGGATTCGTTCCTTAACTGTTTGTAACAGCAGCAGTGAAGTGGCGATTGCGAAGAAGAAGTAATATTTATGACTGATAATCTACTGGTCTTTTGAAATCTTTTTAATAATAATTTAAAATCAATGTTATGAGCAGTTCAAAAATTCTTCTTGGTTTTGTAGCAGGTGCCGCAGTAGGTGCTTTAGCTGGTATTTTGTTTGCACCTGATAAGGGCACGGCGACAAGAAAAAAAATTGCCGGGAAAGCGGGTGATTTTAGCGATTCTATCAAAACTTCTTTTAATGACTTTGTAGATGATCTTAAGCACACTTATTCTAAAGCTAAAGATGAAGCTGAAGATTTAGGCGAGGAGGCAAGGGTTTCTTTTAACACGATGAAAGCTGACGCTAAAAACTCGCTTTCATAATTGAATTGGTAAACAACGGACATACCGGCAACGGGTAAATACAGCATTATGACAAGTGTTATTGAAAATGCAGAAAGGCTTATTGCTACTGCAGGCGAACTTGCCGAAACAAAGATTGAACTGGCGAAGCTTAAAGCAACGGGAAAAGTGTCTGGTGCCTTATCAAGCATTGTGGCCTTAGTAATGGTAATTTTTATTGGCATTGCAGCTATCACCATTCTTAGCTTTGGATTAGCTTATCTTATTGGCGAAGCGCTGGAAAATATCAGTTATGGCTTTTTTATAGTAGGTGCAGTGTACGCCCTTGCCGGTTTGTTAGTTTATTTTAACCGAAACAGTTGGATTCAACAACCTATAAAGGATCTATTCATTGATAAAATTGCCGGAAATGACGACTAATAAGAATGGCGCAGCATGGCTGGCTGAAGAAATAAAGAGGCTGGAACAGAAGGAAGCTATGCAAAAACAACTGCTAAAGCAACTGGGGCAGGATACAATGCAAAGTCTTAAGCCATCATCCTTAGTAAAGTCTGCAATTGGCAGTATTGCTTCCTCAAAAAGCAGGCAGCATACTATTCTTGACACTTCGCTTGGAATTGGCGCCGGCTTACTAGCCCGTAAGTGGTATGTGGGAGTCTCTAAAAATATCTTTAAAAAACTGGCCGGTATCGTGATACAAAATTTGACAACAGGGCTTGTGGCCAAAAAAATGCCAGCTGTCAGAGACAAAATATCTTCTTTGCGGTCAAAATAAATATTCTTATCTTTTGATGGTATTTCATATGTCTGCATCTGTTATGATGCAGCTTTTTTATTTACAAGCATTTAATCAACATTAATGACCGACCTGGAATTTAACCGGCGTATCAGGCAGATAGTATTCCTGCTGATGCTTATTACGCTTACCATTGTGGTATTGGAAGAATTGTATATTTATCTTCCGGGGGTGCTTGGAGCGATTACACTTTACATTCTTAGCCGTGAAAACTATTTTCAGCTGATTTATAAAAAGAAATGGAAAAAAGGCTGGGCCGCTTTCCTGTTTATTTTCTATTATTTTTTATTGTTGGGCTTGCCGGTATTTCTTGCCGTTACACTACTGGCACCTAAAGTGGAAAGCATGATCGCTAACCAGCAACAATTACTCGATGGCGCAAAACATGCCCTGAATGTAATACAAAGCAAAGTAGGGTATAAACTGGTAGATGACCAGGCAATAGGGAATGCCGCAAGCAAGATTAGTTCTGTATTGCCCTCCCTGTTCAGCAGTACGGCCACACTCGTAATGAACCTGGTAATAATGCTGTTTCTATTGTATTATATGTTGTATTCCGGTTCTGAGATGGAAAGGTTTTTAGGCAGAGTGATTCCATTGAAAGATGAGAATATCAGGTTGCTTGCATCTGAAACAAAAACAACCATTAAATCCAATGCTATTGGCATACCAGTCATTGCATTAATACAGGGGGTAACGGCAGCAATTGGCTATTTTATTTTCGGTGTAAAAGATGTTTTTCTTTGGGGTTTTCTTACAGGTATATTTTCGTTTTTGCCGGTAATTGGCTCTATGGTTATATGGGTTCCCATATGCTTGTATTTGTTTTCTGTTGGCAATACTGGAGCCGGTATTGGATTGTTGCTTTACAGCGGCATCGTCACCAGCCAGATTGATTATTTTGCCAGGATATCTATCATGAAAAGACTGGGCGATGTTCACCCGGTAATAACTTTATTTGGAATTATAGTCGGACTGGGACTATTTGGTTTTATAGGGCTGATATTCGGGCCGTTGATGGTGAACTATATTATCGTGCTGTTTGATATCTATATGAATGAATTTGTGGAGCAACAGCCCGGAGAAGTGCAGGAGTTACCGGTAGAAGGCGAGAAGGAAAAGGTTTAAACGGGGCCGGCAGAACTATATTGATCATCAATATAAAAAAATATGGCGGCCATTGGCCGCCATATTTTTTACCTGAATAAATTTGTTCTACACATCTATATTAGCATACTTAGCGTGACTTTCAATGAATTCCCTTCTTGGGGGAACCTCATCGCCCATCAACATACTAAAAACCCGGTCAGCTTCAGCAGCACTTTCTAACGCCACCTGTTTTAGCGTTCTTGATACCGGGTTCATGGTTGTTTCCCATAACTGGTCAGCATTCATTTCACCCAATCCTTTATAGCGTTGAACCGTAACGCTGTCATCCTTTCCCTGTCCAAATCTTGCCACTAAGGCTTTTCTTTCATCTTCTATCCAGGCATATTCCTGGTCCTTGCCTTTTTTTACCAGGTACAATGGTGGCTGAGCAATGTATACATAGCCCTGCTCCACTAGTTCTTTCATATACCTGAACAGGAAAGTAAGTATCAAAGTGGCAATATGGCTGCCGTCCACATCAGCATCCGTCATGATGATAAGTTTGTGATAACGCAGCTTGGTCAAATCAAGTGCTTTAGGATCTTCGGGTGTGCCCACTTTTACACCTAAAGCGGTGAACATATTTCTAATCTCCTCATTGTCGTATATCTTATGTTCCATCGCTTTTTCCACGTTCAATATCTTACCTCTTAAAGGAAGTATCGCCTGGAAACTCCTGTCACGTCCTTGCTTGGCTGTACCACCAGCCGAATCACCTTCCACAAGAAACAGCTCACATTTGCCTGGGTCCTTATCGCTGCAATCTGCCAGTTTACCCGGCAAACCGCCTCCTGTCAACACACTTTTTCGTTGCACCATTTCACGGGCCTTCTTTGCGGCAGCCCTTGCCTGTGCAGCCAGTATCACTTTTTGAATAACTGTTTTGGCTTCTTTAGGGTTCTCTTCCAGGTACGCATTTAACACACGGCTCAGCGTGGTGTCTACCACACCCATAACTTCACTGTTTCCTAATTTTGTTTTCGTCTGTCCTTCAAACTGGGGCTCTGGTACTTTTACAGAAATTATTGCACTCAGTCCTTCCCGGAAGTCATCACCTTCAATTTCCACTTTGGCTTTTTCGAACATGCCTTCTTTTTCACCGTAGGCTTTAAATACCCTGGTAATTGAACGGCGGAAACCAGCCACATGGGTACCACCCTCAATCGTATTGATATTGTTTACATAGCTAAAAATATGTTCCTGGTAGCTGGCATTGTACATCATGGCCACTTCCACCACAACGTTTGATGGGGCATCATATCCATCACAATAAATAACATTCGGCAACAAGGGAAGACGGTTGCCATTTTTATCCAGCATCTGTACAAATTCAGTGATGCCACCTTCGCTGTAAAATGTTTTGGTATAAGTGCTGCCGTCCTCTTCTTTTTCCCTCAGGTCATTCAAAATGATAGTGATCTTCCTGTTGAGATAGGATAGCTCTCTTAAACGGCCTTCTAAAATATCTTTATTGTAAATGCCTGATGTAAATATGCTGAGGTCAGGCCAAAAATGAACCTTCGTACCAGTTGTATCGCTTAAACCAGTTTCCCTAACAGGATATTGAGGAACACCAATGGCATATTCCTGCTCAAAGCTCTTACCATCCCTGTTTACACTTACCAGCAGTTTAGTACTTAATGCATTTACACAACTTACACCCACACCATGCAAACCGCCTGATACTTTGTAGGTGTCTTTATCAAATTTGCCACCAGCATGCAATACCGTCATTACAATTTCCAACGCTGATTTTTGTTCTTTTGTGTTGATACCGGTTGGAATACCACGGCCGTCATCCTGTACACTGACAGAATTATCTTCATGAATGGTAACGGTAATGTTTTTACAATAACCAGCTAAAGCTTCATCGATGGAGTTATCAACTACTTCGTACACGAGGTGATGGAGACCTTTTACGCCCACATCACCAATATACATGGCTGGCCGTTTACGCACTGCTTCTAAACCTTCTAAAACCTGGATACTGTCTGCACCATAACCATTGGTTGCCGGGGCTACAACTTCTTCAATTTCTGTACTCATAAATTCGGGGAGAAACGCTTTAAAATGTAAAAAATCACTATCCGGCAAATGTAAGAAAATTAAAGGGCTTAAGGTGTTTTAAAAAGCTTTATTGGCCATGTTTTTTTCCAAAGATTTCCACAGTATTTTTATCACTGTTTTTACAGATAATTAATACAACCCCATATGATAAAAAGAGCATTTAAAATCAACGGTTTAGCCCTTGTATTTTTAATTGGCTATTTGCCATCAAACGCTCAAAACGTAGGTATTGGTACCAGTAATCCTGCTGCACTGCTTGAAGTAGCCGGAGGTGACGCAAAAGTTAATAGCCTCGTTATTGGGCGGGGTGGGGGAAATATCCTGTCCAATGTGGTGTTAGGTGATAGTGCGCTGCTAAATAATATTATTGGCATCCACAATACTGCCATCGGAACCAAAGCTATGTACAACAACACTACCGGGCTCATCAATGTTGCAGTAGGCCGGCTTACATTATATAATAACCTTTCCGGTATCGATAATACAGCAGTGGGCGGACAAGCGCTTTATTCAAATGATTCTGGATCTGTCAATACCGCTGTTGGCGACTGGTGTCTCTTAAATAATACCCGTGGAAATTATAATACTGGCATAGGGGGCAGTGCGTTAAAAACCAATACGATTGGTTTTGCAAACACCGGCGCAGGAGTATCCGCACTTTTAAATACTGATACCGGGTTTTACAATACCGCTGTTGGATATGCTGCAGGTGTTGTAAATATCACAGGCTATCACAATACGTTTATCGGGGCATTTGCTGAAGGAACAGCCTCAAACCTCGCCAATGCAGGCGCTATTGGTTTTAATGCAAAGGTAAGCGGCAGTAATTGCTTCGTTATCGGGGGAACAGGTTCAAACGCGGTTAATGTAGGGATTGCAACCTCCAGCCCTTCAGAAAGGCTTCATATAAATGGTGCAGTGAAAATTTCTAACAGCACTTATACCGGCATAACAAATAATGCCAGCAGCCCGGTTCCCAGGGGTGGGGCGGGAACGATAATATTTTACGAAGCACATTTTTTTGGTTGGAATGGGACTAACTGGAAGCAGTTGGACAATTAATTCAAAACGGTAAGTCATAAAAAAGTAAAAATTCAGGCAAGTGTAAATCAGTTACCGTTTTTAGTTTTACGTGTTGTATATTTGCATCGAAATTTATCAATGTATCAAACAGCAGGCATATTAGGACTTATCCAAAAGCAGGACATGGTTTTTAACGAACTGGAGGTTTTGCAGGATGTGGAGCGTACCGTGCCCGGTTCGGTTAATTATGCCATCAGGCGTTATAAAAAAACCAACTGGAACCTGGATGATACAGGAATGCTGGTGTATCATTACGAAAAAAACAATCCAGCGGCCAATTACCTTGAATTGCGTTTTTGCGTTAGTGGCAATGTTTACTGCCGTCAAAAGCAGGCAGAGTGTGATTTTTGTAAGTTTAGTTCCTCCAAAGTATGTATTGAAAAAGTGGATAGTGTGGATGTGCTGAGCTTCAGTTTTAAGCCTAACTACCTTACCCAGTTTGTAAAAAGCAAAAAGCAACGTACGGTTACCGATGACGTGCTGGCTTTTGAACATACCACTTCTTTTTCCAAAACCTTACCTCTTTGTGGTAAAACCCGGATGGCGATCGAAGCGCTGTTAAATCATACTTATACTGACACTTTAGAAAATATCTTTATCAACGCCCAAACGCAGATCCTTTTATTGTACAGTATGGATTGTATGATGGGTGAAAAGGCGGAAGAAGTTTTTACTTGTAAATTTTTGGCCAACGAGGCAGACAGGGAAAAGATCATTAAAGCAAGAGAAGTTTTATTACAGCACATTGGCGAACCACTTACCATTAAAGAACTAAGCCGCAAAGTGGCCATCAATGAATGTTATCTTAAAAAAGGCTTTAAAGAATTGTTTGGTACCACCATTTTCGATTTTTACCAGGGTCAAAGAATGGAGCACGCTAAATACTTACTATATGATAAAGGCCTTAGCGTAACCGAAGTGTCTTCATTGCTGGGATATTCCTCTATCTCTCACTTTAGTACGGCTTTTAAGAAGCATACGGGTATCAAGCCCTGTGAATTGCTGCTGCGTTAGTCCTTCAATCCAGTCTTATTGAATAATTTTGGAAAAACTTTCCTGGTTAAGAGAAACCTGATAACCTTATTGGCAGTATCAGCCGGAATTATAGTCGCATCTTTTGCAAATGATGGTGTGTTGAAGCCGCTTATTATAAAAGGGCCGTACTATATACCAGAACAGGGATACATATTTTATATTCGATGCCTTTACTTCTTTAAAACATTTGCCGGAGGTCATCCTCTTCCAACCACATTCGATATACCTTTTTACACGCTTCACCGGCGGCTTGTTTGTTTCTTTCCTTTTAAAATTCTTTTGCAGGCTGATTAGCAAGTGATTGTTTTATCGCTGTAAAATTTCTGACTTTAAAATATTATCTTCGCCAGCTATGTCAATCCCTTTCATATTAATTTATGGTAAAAGAGGCGATATACCAGATTGTGAACCGTTTAAAAACAACAAAATTCAATGGATCAAAGTATAATTTCCATCATTGCCGGAGCTGTAGCCCTTGTAGTGGGTATTGTTCTGGGTAAGCTCATTTTTGCAAAGAACACAAAAAAAGAAGTAGAAGAAGCACAATTACAGGCTCAAACCATTGTAAAAGAAGCTGAATTGCGGGCTGAAACCTTAAAAAAGGAAAAAGAACTAGAGGCAAAAGAAAAGTTTGTACAGCTGAAATCTAACCACGACAGGGAAGTGATGCAGCGTAACCAAAAGCTGGTGGAGTCTGAAAACCGCATTAAACAAAAAGAACAAAGCCTGAACCAGAAAGAAGGCAATCTCGAAAAACAGGTTAAAGAGAACGAAGCGATCAAGGAAACCCTGAATCGCCAGATAGAAGTGGTGAATGTAAAGCGTACTGAATTGGAAAAACACCAGGAAGAGCATATTCGCCGCCTGGAAAAAGTAGCCAACCTTTCTGCAGAAGATGCCAGGGCACAATTGATTGAGGGCCTGAAACAGGAGGCACAATCCAAAGCAATTGCCCTGCAGCAGGAGATCATTGAAGAAGCCAAACAAAAAGCGAATAAAGAAGCCCGTAAGATTGTTATTCAAACCATACAGCGTACGGCTGCTGAACAGGCTATTGAGAATTCTATTACTGTTTTCAATCTTGAAAGTGACGAAATAAAAGGATCCATCATTGGCCGTGAAGGCCGTAATATCAGGGCCATTGAAGCTGCTACCGGGGTTGACCTGGTAGTAGATGATACGCCAGAGGCAATTGTTCTTTCTTCTTTTGATCCACTGCGCCGTGAAATAGCCAGGTTGTCATTACAAAGACTGGTAGCCGATGGCCGTATTCACCCAGCCCGTATTGAGGAAGTGGTGGAAAAAACTAAAAAGCAACTGGACGACCAGGTAATGGAGATTGGTGAAAGAACTGCCATGGAGATGGGTGTGCATGGCCTCCACAAAGAATTGGTAAGAATGGTAGGCCGGATGCGTTTCCGTTCTTCTTATGGACAAAACCTGTTGATGCACAGCCGTGAAACGGCCAACCTTTGTGCTATTATGGCTGCAGAACTGGGCTTAAATCCAAAATTGGCCAAACGTGCCGGGTTGCTGCATGATATTGGCAAAGTGCCGGATGAAGAAACTGAATTGAGCCATGCATTGCTAGGCGCTAAACTGGCAGAGAAATACGGAGAAAATCCTGCCGTTGTAAACGCTATTGGTGCTCACCATGATGAAATGGAGATGACCTATGTTATTTCGCCGATCATACAGGCTTGTGATGCTATTAGCGGCGCAAGGCCGGGAGCAAGGCGGGAGATCATGCAGCAGTATATCCAGCGTATTAAAGACCTGGAGAGTTTGGCTGCTGCCTACCAGGGGGTAGAAAAGGCTTACGCCATACAGGCCGGCCGTGAATTACGAGTGATCGTAGAAGCTGATAAAGTAAGCGATGCCGACAGCGATAGACTGAGTTTTGAAATTGCACAAAAGATACAGACCGAAATGACTTTCCCGGGACAGATAAAAGTAACGGTGATAAGGGAAAAAAGAGCGGTAAATATTGCCAGGTAATTTGATGATGTGCTAATTTGGTAATGTGCTGATGAGGCTTTCAAAACTTAATCAGCATTTTTTCCAGGGCCAGTCTAAAAAATTATCAATTAAATCATTGTCAATTATCAATTAATTCCCCTACTTTTGCCGTCCAAAATTTAAGAAGATGAATGCAGTTCAGTTTGTACACGACCAGTTAACCACCAAGGCAAGTTTGCCAGCTTTTAAAGCAGGTGATAATATAACTGTTAACTATAAAATTGTAGAAGGAAACAAAGAACGTATCCAGAGTTTTAAGGGAGACGTTATCAAACGCCAGGGTAATGGCGCAACTTCTTCTTTTACTGTTCGTAAAATTAGCGATGGCGTAGGTGTAGAGCGGTTGTTCCCTATCTATTCTCCTAATATTGAGAGCATTGTGTTGAATAAAATTGGTAAGGTTCGCCGTGCTAAATTGTTCTATTTACGCAGCAGGAGTGGCAAAAGCGCCCGTATCCAGGAAAAAAGAATGGCTGTTGCACTTAGGAAATAAGCAATTATTTTTTTATATAGAAAGGGCGTCCCCAACTTAGTCGGGGACGCTTTTTATTAATCCACAACCATACTTTGGAATGATTATTGGCGTTATAAGTCAATCCGTTTTATATCACCTAACCGTACCGTTATGAAAAAACCACTTTTTTCACTCCTGTTTATTGTTGCTGCGGCAATTTTTTTAAGCTCTTGTTCAAGAGGTATCACCATTCATGAGGCTGCTAATGGCAAAGCCAAATGTGGCAGGTATGTAAGATAGTTTTCATAAAATCAGTTGTAGTCACCATTAAATAAACGGGTATTTCAACGTACCGGTGTGTATTGTCATATCCCTACCTTTAACATTTGACAACCAGATTTAAGCAATGGTAAAGGCTTCTTTTAGTCAATAATTACTCTATCTTTGTCGTCTAAACTTTTTACTATGATAAACGCAGTGCTTTTGGGCATGATTGGCACACAGGAAATAATACTGATTGTGGTTGCTATCCTCATTTTGTTTGGAGGACGAAAAATTCCTGAATTAATGAAAGGACTTGGTAAAGGTATCAGGGAGTTTAATGATGCTAAAAATAATGTGAAGAGCGAAATAGAAGATGGTATCAAAGAAAAGGATAAAGATGAAGAGATCAGGAGATTGAGGGAGCAGGTGAACCAGCAGAAGCAACCCCAATAAAAATATTATCAATTGAACTATCCGGCTGTAGTGGATGATATATTATCAATCACTTCAGCCGGTTTTATATAGTACAACAAACCAATTTCGTTTTGTTTAAAAATATTCAGCAGTACCAGGCTCAGTTAAATGATGGCACTACATCCTGTGTGGCTGCGGTTAATTACTATCTTGAAAAAATAAAGGCCAACGAAAGGCTTAATGCTTTTACAGAAGTGTATGCAACAGATGCGTTGGAGAAAGCAGCTGAACTGGATAAAAAGAGAAAGAGCGGAGAACCGGTTGGTAAACTGCATGGTGTAGTGGCAGCTATCAAAGATGTGATTTGCTACAAGGGTCATAAGGTAACGGCTGCATCTAAAATACTGGAAGGATTTGAATCTGTTTTTAATGCGACTGCGGTTCAAAAGTTACTGGATGAAGAGGCTATTATCATCGGCAGCTGTAATTGTGATGAATTTGCCATGGGCAGCAGCAATGAAAATTCTGCTTACGGTAACGTGTTGAATGCGTTGGATGAAACAAAAGTGCCTGGTGGTTCATCCGGGGGAAGTGCAGTTGCCGTGCAGGCTGGCATGTGTATGATCAGCCTGGGCAGTGATACGGGAGGATCTGTAAGACAACCGGCCGATTTCTGTGGCATTGTAGGATTAAAGCCTACGTATGGACGCATTTCGAGGTATGGTCTTATTGCTTATGCATCTTCGTTTGACCAGGTAGGAATTTTTGCAACCAACGTGGAAGATGCTGCGCTTACACTGGAAGTGATTGCTGGAGCAGATGATTTTGACAGTACAGTTTCCCAGGCGGCCGTTGAATTATACAGTGATAAAAATAATGGGGAGAATAGATACCGGATCGCTTATTTTGAAGAAGCCATCAATCACCCTTCGCTTGATAAAGAAATAGCAAAAGCAATAAAAGATTCCATACAGCAATTAAAAGCCGGGGGGCATGTTGTGGAAGCAGTGAAATTTGACCTGTTAGATTATATCGTGCCAGCATATTATGTATTGACAACAGCTGAAGCAAGCAGTAACCTTAGCCGTTATGATGGAATTCGGTACGGGCACAAGACAAAAGAACAAGTGGACAACCTGAATCATTTTTATAAACTCAACCGCAGTGAAGGGTTTGGCAAAGAAGTGCAACGGCGCATAATGCTGGGTACTTTTGTTTTGAGTGCCGGTTACTACGATGCATATTTCAGCAAAGCACAGCAAGTAAGAAGACTGCTGGTAAATAAGGTGGAAGAAATATTTACAAATTTTGACGCCATCATCTTACCTACGGTACCCACAACGGCTTTTACAATTGGCGAAAAAACTGATGATCCAATAGCAATGTATATTGCTGATATTTATACCGTTTTTGCCAATCTTACCGGCATACCTGGCATTTCACTGCCGCTCTATAAACATAGCAACGGCATGCCTTTTGGCCTGCAGGTGATGACGGGTAAATTCAAGGAGGTAATTTTGCTGCAGTTTTCACGTTCACTAATGCAGCAATACAGCGTTGCACAGCATCCATAAAGAAGTGAAAAAAATTTTAATTACATATTGCTCTGTTTTTTTTAGCAGCTTACTGTTTGCTCAAAACAGTTTGCCTGAAGATGCCGTTGCAAAAGACACCCTGGTTGAAAATGCGGCCATTGATGAAGTGATAAAAACCAGAACGGCTCCCAAGAAAGAAAAGATCCAGTACGTAAGCCAGGTTACGAAATATGGGTTTAAAAATCTTTTCTCCAATTCTTCCTATAACGCCACCATTCCATATTCAGCACAAATAAACCCCAACGCAGAAACCTATATACAGGATTATATGCGGCATCATTCAAAGCACCTGACCAACATGAAAGGGTGGGGGCAGCCTTATTTTAGCCTGATTGAAAATATCCTGGTACAATACGGTCTGCCGAAAGAATTGAAATACATCGCTGTTATCGAATCGAACCTGAACCCCGCTGCTACCAGTCCTGTTGGAGCCGGTGGTCCCTGGCAGTTCATGCCCTATACAGCAAGGGAGTTTGGTCTTACTGTAAGTTCGTATATCGATGACAGAAGAGATTATTATAAAAGCACCCATGCAGCGGCAAAGTATCTTTTGACCTTGTACAAACAAATGCACGACTGGCTGCTGGTGATGGCAGCTTACAATGGTGGTCCTGGCCGGGTGTACAGCGCAATGAAAAAAAGCGGGAGTAAAAATTTCTGGAGCCTGCAGTATTATTTACCGGAGGAATCAAGGACCTATGTAAAGCGTTTTATCGCCACGCATTATGTAATGGAAGGCGGTGCTGGTGTAACAACCGTAGGTGCTAATATGTATAACGAAAACGGGACAACGGGAATAAAACAGGTTAATCAATTGACGGAAGCAGAACTGGAAGAAGTGGAAATGCTGCCGGTTAGTGGCAAATTCAATTCATTGATCATTGCCAAAAACCTGCTAATGGATATTATTGCTTTTAATCATTACAATCCCAATTTTGATGCAGTGCTTTCCTCCAGTGGTAATTATGAATTGAGACTGCCGCCAGATAAGATGCAGTTATTTGTAGCAAATAAATATACCATCCTGAATGAATGTGTACAGGTATTATTGGGTGGTGCATCCGTACCACCAGTAAATAAAACAGTGTATCCTGTTAAAAATCAGAAGAAGAAAACATAGCAGCAGCTACTTGTAAAGTCTTTCAAAAGCGCCTTTATATTTTTCCAGAATCACTTTTCTTTTCAATTTTAAAGTGGGCGTTAATTCGCCACTGTCTATTGTCCATTCATTGGGCAATAATTCAAAACGTTTTATTTGTTCCACATGGTTGAAGAACTTATTAAAACTATCAACCAGCTCCCTATAAAGTTTCAACACTTCCGGGTTGTTCACTGCATCTTCATTTGTAACAAAAGGTATATTCTTCTCCCGCATCCATTCTTTTAAATTGGGTATGCTGGGCACGATAAATGCACCAACAAATTTTTGTTCTGCACCCACCACCATCATCTGTTCAACAAAGGGTGATTCCTTCATTTTATTTTCTATCGGCTGTGGTGCCACATATTTTCCACCGCTTGTTTTAAACAGCTCTTTTTTACGGTCGGTGATTTTAAGGTATTTACCTTCTTCAAATACACCGATATCCCCGGTATGGAGCCAGCCATCGATGATCGTTTCCGCTGTTAGCTCAGGCCGTTTATAATATCCCATCATCACACTGGGTCCTTTTACACAAATCTCTCCGTCAGCTTCCAGTTTTACTTCCTGTCCTTTGATAACAGGGCCTACTGATCCAAATTTTGTTCCGCCCTTGTACTTGCAGTTCACACTTATTACAGGGCTGTTTTCTGTAGGGCCGTATCCTTCATAGATAGGAATTTTGGCAGCGCTGAAAAGCCGTATCAGCCTTACCTGGCAGGCAGCGCCACCAGTGATAATGAATTCAATATTGTTGCCCAGCGCCTCCCGCCATTTGCTGAATACCAGTTTGTTGGCAATGGAAAGTTTAGTATTGTACAAAAGGCCACCGCTTTTTTGCACGTTGTATTCATTACCAAGTTCAACGGACCAGTTGAATAATTTTTTTTTGATGCCAGTCAGCTCTGCACCCTTCGCCATGATCTTTTCATAAACTTTCTCCAGCAACCTCGGCACAGTACAGAATAAATTGGGTTTTACTTCTTTCAGATTTTCACCAATGGTCTCCAGACTTTCAGCATAATAAATCGAGATGCCGCTCCGTATATAGATATACGACACCATTCTTTCAAAAATATGATTGAGGGGTAAAAAGCTGAGGGATTTCCAGGTTACTTTTTCTTCGAAGGGAAAGGT
>JAKQJG010000257.1 GCA_029561305.1 Bacteroidota bacterium
AATAAAGAAATGATCAGCCTGCTTACTGATGTGGCAAAGCAGGCAAACAACAGGGAAAATATCTTTTCACCACAGGCAAGACTGGCTTTTTATGATACCATACTGTCTAACAACAAGGGCAGGCAGGCACCAGTTAGTATAACATACAATAAGGGAGTGGCATTAATGGAGTTGGGTGAAACGGAAAAAGCAATCGCTGTGTTAGAAAATTTAATAAGGGAAGTAAATCCGGCTGATAAAGAAAATATAAAAATGATCAGGCGGGATCTTGCAATGGCGTATATGCTGCAGGGTGAGCGAACAAACTGTATCACAACCCATGGTACCCAGTCCTGTATTTTTCCTATCGAAGGAAATGGTATCCACGCTGACAAATCGGGATCTTCAAAGGCAATAGAAATATACAAATTGTTATTGCAAAACGATACCAATGATCTTGAATCGAGGTGGTTGATCAATGTTGCGTACATGACATTAGGGAATTATCCAAATGAAGTGCCTGCAAAATATTTACTACCCGGACTGGATATAGATAATACGCCTGGCTTGGTAAAACCCTTTATTGATGTGGCAGGCACTATGGGATTGAATACAAAGAACCAGGCAGGCGGAAGCATTGTGGATGATTTTAATAATGATGGATACCTGGATATTGTCACCTCATCATGGGACCTGGCCGAGGGCATGCGCTATTGCAGGAATAATGGCAACGGCACTTTTACAGATGTATCTGATTCGTCTGGATTAAAACAATTGACTGGTGGCCTCCATATGATGCAGACAGATTATAATAACGATGGGTTTAAAGATATTTTTATCACGAGAGGGGGCTGGAAAGCTGCTTATGGAAAAGAACCCAATTCGCTGCTGAAGAACAATGGTGATGGAACTTTTACCGATGTTACCAAAGAAGCAGGCTTGCTTTCTTTTCACCCTACACAAACCGCCACCTGGAATGATTTTAATAATGATGGCTGGCTGGATGTTTTTATTGGAAACGAATCATCCATAAAAGGCGATGGTAATACCTGCGAGTTTTATATCAATGATAAGAACGGCCATTTTACTAATATCGCTGCCCAATGTAATGCGGATATTACAGCTTTTGTAAAAGGTGTTACATCGGGTGATTACAACAACGATGGCTGGCCTGATATTTTTATTTCCACTATGGGAAAGAAGAAAATATTGCTGAAAAATATGGGGGTTGTGAATGGTATGCTGCGTTTTGAAGATGTAACCGAACTGGCCGGTTTAGGTAGTTGTAATGAACGCACTTTTCCAACCTGGTTCTTTGATTACGATAATGATGGCTGGCTGGATATATTGGTTTGCAGTTATGAATTTAAAAATTCACTTGCATGGTATGCAGCGGCAGAAGTATTAAAGTTGCCAGCAGCAGCTGCATCGAAACAATATCTTTTTCACAATAAAGGAGATGGCAGTTTTGAAGATATAACGGATAAGGCTGGACTAAATAAAATTGCTTTTGCCATGGGTAGTAATTTTGGCGATATTGATAACGATGGATTCCCTGATATTTTCTTGGGAACCGGCAACCCGGAATACCAGTCGCTTGTGCCGAATAAAATGTTTAAGAATATGGGCGGAGCGTATTTTACAGACGTAACTGCAGCTGCAAGAGTAGGCAGTTTACAAAAAGGACATGGCGTGTCGTTTTGTGATCTCGATAATGATGGGGATGAAGACCTGCACATGGATATGGGTGGTGCTTACCCGGGTGATGTATATGAAAATTCTTTGTTTATAAATCCCGGTCAGAACAGCAACCGCTGTATCAACCTGCGGCTTGAAGGAACTAAAACTAATAAAGCAGCGATCGGTGCTAAAATTAGAATTACAATAAAAGAAAACGGCACTAACAGGTACGTGTACCGGGAAGTAAATTCAGGCGGTAGTTTTGGTGCTAACCCACTGGTACAGCATATTGGAATTGGGCAGGCCACAGCTGTTGAAAGTGTGGAGATAACATGGCCTGCTACTAAAGCCGTGCAGGTTTTTAAAAATATTCAACCTGGAGATTATGTTGTGATCAAAGAAGGAAGTAATATTTTATCCAAAGAAAAATTGAATAAAGTTGACTTCACCACAATAAAAAATGGCGTTATCGAATGCATCCCGGTCAGGTCAAAGTAATAACTGACTTCCGGTTTACCTGTTGACATTAATTTTTATTACTCAGCAATTGCTCTTTTTCAATATGATGGTGAATGCCCTCCAGTACACCTGTACTCATTGGATATTTGGTGAAATAAATAGAATTGTATTTTTTCAGGTCTTCCATTTCAGGACTGTAGTTTGACACCACAATGCCTTTTGCTTTTCCTTTCAACATGTCCTTATCGTTGCCGCTGTTACCGGCTGTTATAAAATGTTCAAGTGGCATTTTCCATTTGTAGCTGAGGTAGCGTACTGCACTTCCTTTGCTTGCCCGGAAAGGCAACAGGTCAAGGTATTTATTATCTGTCAGCAGTATCCTTGCTCTTAATTTATGATCATCCAGAAATTTATAGAGATCGGCCATTGAGTCTTCATCAAAACTGTTATCAATATAATAACTCAATTTAAAACGCCATTGTGCATCTTCTTCCTGCAAGCGGATGCCGGGAAATTTTTCCAGTGCTGCCTGCAGTTCTTTTCTTTTCCATTGATAATCGATATGACTTTCCCAGCCTTTGTCAGGTATAAACTTATCTGTGTAAAAAATTTCAGAACCAGCAGAGCAGATCAGTATGTCTGGTTTTGGAAGATCATATTGGGTGAAGGCCTGTTCTGTAATATGTTTGTTTCTGCCGCTGGCAATACCAAAAACGACTTTGCCTTTATGTTCAGCAATCCATTTGGTAAATTCTTTTAATCCTTGTGTATCGTTTCCTTCTACCAGCGTTCCATCAAGATCTGAGATGATAAACAACTCAGCACTGGCTAGTTTTTTTCCATATGCCGTTTTGTTTTTAAAAGAAGCGTCGTCTTTTGCTTTTTGCTGAAACAATTCATTGATCATTGTAACATATTTATTTGCATAAGATGTCCATGAATATAATTGATTGGCACCAACAATACCATTTGTAGAATATTTTTCCCATAACTGCCCGTCGGCTATAACTTTCTTTAGCGCTTCAGCAATGGCTTTAGGATCTTCCACATCTACCAGTATACCATTTTCACATTGTTCTAAAATTTCTTTTGGTCCACCTGTAGGAGAGGCAATGATTGGTAAGCCGCATGCAGCCGCTTCTACTATCGTTAAGCCAAAATTTTCGCCAGGCGTTGCATTTACAAATACGCCTTTTTTTCGTGCAGCGATCCGGTATATTTCCGGTACTTCCAGCTTGGGATCATTCTTTTTCGGGATGGCCATTTTTCCATACAGGTCATATTTATCCATCAGCAACAAAAGATTAGTGAGGATATCCTTTTCATCTTCCGGCATTTGAGAAATGTCTTTTCTTACACCGGCAAAGATGGCCAGGTTTGCCATGGCCTGTAATTCTTTATCCTGGCCATAGGATTGAATGATGGCTTCAAAATTTTTTCGTTTATCTGCACGGCCGATAGAAAGTATCAGCGGCTTTGCAGGATTGAAGAGAAAGCGTTCGATATCAGAATTAACCCTATACAATGCCTGCTCCTGCTCTATCGACATTTTAAAGGATGGCATATCCAGCCGGTAAAAAGGATAGAATACTTCATCGTTCACTCCTGGTGGAATAACTGTGAACTTAGCCGATTTCACATTATCATACAATGCATATTGTGTATCAATGATATGCTGTGTACTCACTACAAACATGTCAGCAGTTTTCAGCACACTTTCTTCTACAGCAATACGACGCTCCATGTTAAACTTCTCTTCAATCTTTTCTTCACTCATGCCTTCCTGCAACAAAATTGTTTTTTTATTTCTGCCTAATGAGTGGCCGGTAGCCAAAAATGGAATGCCAAATATTTCACTGATCTGCCCGGCGAGGTAGTTGCCATCAGCATAATGTCCATGCACCACATCGGGGAAATCTGCTTCTTCATCAATGAAGCGGATCGTTTTATCTATAAATTCATCGAGGTGTTCCCACAACGTTTCTTTTGCCCGGTAAGTGTTACCGCCACAGGTCATTCTGATGATCCGGACTTTTTCATTCACCACTTCTATTTCTTTTTCATACGAAGCAGAAACTCTTTTGTCTGCAATCCGCCTCGTAAACAGGTCTACCTTTCTTACCTGTGGATGCTTTGAAAGATTCTCTAATAACTCAAGCACATATTTTACCTGTCCGCCGGTATCCTTATCTCTTCCAATCTCAGGATCAGTATACCTGATGAGCCCGTGTGGACTGTATAGTTGTATATAATATTCTTTCATAATCTTCCCAATCTTATAACAAAACGTATTCCTAAAATTATCTCTAAGGTTTCTAATAGACCTAATTTTGCGATTAAAACCAGATTAAAATTTATGTATTCAGGTTCAGGCTTCAGCGATTGGGAAATAGGTGATATAACTGTGATCCTGCATGATGGCGTGTATCATTTATTCCACTTAATAATTCCCAACCATGATTATATAGCGCATGCGGTATCCACCGATGGTATTTCGTGGAAACGGGTAAATAATGCCCTGTTTGTTGGTCATCCCGGGGAGTGGGACGACGACATGTTATGGACCATGCATGTAGTGGAAGTAAATGGCGCATTTGAAATGTACTATACTGGTTTGCAGCGCAAAGACCGTGGTGTGGTTTCAAGAATCGGGCTGGCAGAATCAACCGATCTGATCAACTGGACCAAGAACAACAAAACGATTTTTCCCATTGAACCTAAAGGGATTTTTTATGAAACACATAAAACCAATCCCAGAACATGGCTGAGCTTCAGGGATCCTTATTATTTTGAGTATAACGGTGAAGTGTACCTGCTGGTAGCCACCCGTACCATTGGTGGGCCTGTTTCCAGGAGAGGTTGTGTAGGTATTGTAAAAATAACAAACGGTATATTTGAACTGATGCCACCCTTGCTGTACCCGATGGTATATGATGATATTGAATGTCCCTGTGTGTTTGAACTAAAAGGTAATTTTTATTTGCTTGGCTCCATCAGGGAAGACATTAAAGTACGGTATTGGTTTGCTACAGCATTTTTTGGTGAATACCATTCTTTTAATGCAGATGTTTTATTGCCGCAGGGCAACTATGCGGCCCGTATTGTACAGGATGGAAAGCATGTACTCGTGTACAACTTTTTTTATGCCTATGGCAAGATTGATTCTTTACGGGTATTACCACCACCAAAGGAACTGGATACTGACAGCGAAGGCAGGCTCGTGTTAAAAAGTTATTACCGCTGGGAGACTAAGGTAACACAGGCTATCCTGCAGTCTGCATTTGGCAGTATCAAAAGCCTGCTGGTCAATCCAACAGCATCCGTACTGGTGGAGGAAGACAAACTCACCTGCGGATCAAGAAGCGGTTATGAATTGTTTTGTTTTGAAAAACCATCTGAAAGTTTTATTTGGGAGGGATTGCTAACGGTGGAGGGTATGGGTAAATTTGGTTTGGTGAGTGATATTGACCGGGATGGCAATGGTTATTTTATTTCTTTGGATATAACCAATGGGATTGCTAATATCCGTACCTGGGGTTTTAACCCCGTGAATACAAGGGAGAATTTTATTTTTCGTGATATACAATCCGGCCTTTTTAAAGTGAAGGCCAGTAAGTCTTACTATTTCCGTTTTATAAGGTATGGCAATTATATCGAGCTTTCCATTGATCATGCGGTTGTACTTACTTTAATGGATTATACATTTTCATCCAGTTATGTTGGGCTGTATTCCTGTTCGTCTCTTATCTCTTTACAGCAGTCAGTTATCAAGACTTTGCCCAAGCCACCGGGTGAGTATGCCAGCCAGGAAGAGGTGCAGAAATTGACATAGTGTGGTTTGCATTTGTACAGGTGTTTCTTATCAGCGGTATCTGACGGCTTTTAATTTCCTTTTAATCTCCCGTTCATTTATGGGCCTTATTATTGCAGCTTTATAAGGAAAAACAAATGGGATGGAAGATTATTTAGGAAAATCAGTTTGGGGAAATACCATGCTGGCTTATGTCATTGTGCTGCTTGGTGCAATTTGTTTATGGACTGTGTTGAAATTAGCACGACGCCATATTTTAGGGTATATCAAAAAGATGGTTTCTCATACGGTGAATACTTATGATGATGTGCTGATAAAAATAGCCGAACGTTTTTTTATCCCCTGGTTATACCTGTTTATTAATTACAACATCGTTAACAGGCTCAATCTTTCTTTAAGAGTTGAGAAGATAGTTGATGCGGCAATGATGGCTGTTACCGCTTATTACCTGGTAAGATTAATCAATTTTGTTTTTCACCGGTCAGTGGTTTTGTTGATGCAAAAACGGGACGAGCCCCTGCATAGAATCCAGCAGGTGGATGGGATGCTGTTGGTGGTAAAAGCGCTGATGTGGATAGTAGGTATTATAATGCTGGCAGATAACCTTGGATATGATGTTACTACTATCATCGCAGGCCTGGGTGTTGGCGGTATTGCTATCGCACTGGCTGCCCAGTCTATATTGGGAGATCTGTTCAGCTATATTGTTATCTTCTTTGACAAGCCATTTGAAATCGGGGACTTCATCATTATGGACAAGCATACAGGTGTGGTGGAAAAAATTGGTATTAAAACCACACATGTGCGTAGTCTTGACGGGCAGCAATTAATAATGCCCAATGCTGAAATGGCTAAATCAGTGATACAGAATTTCAAGCGGCTGCAAAGAAGAAGGGTTGTATTTAGTATTGGTGTGGTTTATTACACCGCTGCTCAAAAATTACGCAGCATACCAGACCTGGTTAAACAGATCAT
>JAKQJG010000280.1 GCA_029561305.1 Bacteroidota bacterium
TGATCGCTGCTTCTATTTTACTGGCATCTATACAAAAATCGTTTTTGTTGATATCAACAAATACAGGTGTGCAATTTTCCCAAAGCAGGGCATTGGTAGTGGCTACATAACTAAATGGTGTGGTAATTACTTCGCCTTTAATGTTGAGCACCTTCAAAGCCATTTGCAATACAATGGTTCCGTTACCGCAAAAAAGCAAGTGCTTTACCCCGAGATAGTCTTTTAATTTTGCTTCCAGTTCCTGCAGTAGCTCCCCGTTATTGGTGATCCACGCTTTATCCCAGGCCCTCTTTAGCAACTGTGTATATTCTTCAAAAGGAGGTAAAAATGTTTTCGTTACTGCTATCATCAATTAATTACAAGTGCTTGACTTCCACATGCCCAGCAAAGATAGCCTTTGAAATATACAAAAGCAATTTTATGCATATACCAGGTAGTGCAGCATTTATAGTCAACGTTTAGCTGATTGCGGGCCGCCCTTGGCGCATAGGGTGCCAATAATCTCATGCGGGAACAGGAGGACGCAGGGGAAGACAATTTTGTTGTTAGTTTTTCAAAAGATGCAAAACCAAATTACAGAATCGCAGACGGCACTGCAGGATGGCAATTTATTAAGTACCTACCCGTTACTGATACCAATTTTAACCCCGCCGGCCTGCCAATATCAGATTCTCCGTAAATTGCGGCGATGCCGCCAGTTATATTATACTACGCCATACCATTTTTTGTTTTGCTGCTTTCCATAGAAGCATGGTTTAGTTATAAAGAAAACAAACACCTGTACGAAACAAGAGACACTTTTACCAGCCTGGGCCTGGGAATTGGAAATGTGCTCACAGGTTTTATCACCAAGGCTTTAATATTCTGGCTGTTTACTTTTTTATATGATCACCGGCTTTTTACTTTAGATGTGACCCAATGGTGGTATTGGGTGCTGCTTTTCTTTGCCGACGATTTTTCATATTACTGGTTTCACCGCAGCAGCCATTATGTAAATTATTTTTGGGCCAGCCATGTGGTGCACCATTCCTCACAACGATATAACCTGGCGGCAGCGTTACGACAAACATGGACGGGTAATTTAACCGGTGCCTTTCTTTTTTGGGCCTGGATGCCCCTGGCAGGTTTTCACCCCATCTGGATCTTATTCATGCAGCAGTTAAGTTTGATCTATCAATTCTGGATTCACACTGAAACGATCCACAGGCTACCCAAACCTTTAGAATTTGTGCTGAACACACCCTCTCACCACCGGGTGCATCATGGCAGCGATCTTAAATATTTAGACAAGAACCACGGCGGCATTCTTATAATATGGGACCGGTTGTTTGGCAGCTTTCAACCCGAAGAAGAAAGACCTACCTATGGTCTCACAAAAAATATCGAATCTTTTAACCCGGCAAAAATAGCGCTGATCACCTGGGGGCAATTGATCAAAAAAGCCTTTTCTGCAGGCTCCTTCTCCAATGGCTTAAAGTATTTTATTAAATCACCCGGCTGGAGCCATGACGGCAGCAGCAAAACCACGGCGGAGTTGAGAAAAGAAGCGGGTAACAAAAGGTAGCGGCACCCGGGATTATGAATTTGGTATTTGTTATTCACCATTCACCATTCACCATTCACCATTCACCATTCACCATTCACAATTCACCATTCACCATTCACAATTCACCCTTCACTTCCTCACTCCATCCACCCATTTTACCGTTCTACGAAAGTTTTAGTTTATTTTAAGAATTTATCTCCTACATTAGCGTACGAAACACATCGTAATATGAGTATAACGAAGCAATTAAAACCCACCGAAGGCGAATTAGAAATACTGCAGGTGCTTTGGGTAAAGCAATCTGCAACCGTGAGAGCAGTGCATGAAGAGTTGCTGAAAAACAAAGAAGCGGGCTATACCACCACCCTTAAACTGATGCAGATCATGTTTGAAAAAGGCCTGGTAACAAGGGACAGCAGCAACAAAACTCATATCTACCAGCCTGCTGTAACAAGGGAAAATACACAAAGCTTTTTAGTAAATAAAATGATTGACTCCCTGTTTAGCGGATCACCTGCCCAGCTGGTAATGCAGGCATTGGGCAATCACAAAGCATCCAAAGAAGAACTGGAAGAAATAAGTACTTTTTTAAAGAATATGAATAAGTAACCGATATGCTGCTTACTGTTTTTGAGAAATACATTTTTTTGCAATCACTTGGCTGGGGCATTGCCAACAGCCTCTGGCAGGCTGCGTTGCTGTTCCTTATATATAAGTTTATAACGGTTACCAGCAACCGCCTTTCTGCACTGTCCAGGTATCATGTAAGCCTGCTGCTTTTTTTTGCTTCTTTTAGCTGGTTTGTATCCACGGTGATTCAAAATTATATAGCAATAAAAAATGCCGGCACACAAACGGCTGCTGCAGGCTGGCTGACTATTTCAGAAAATTTTACGCAATCAATGCAATGGCTGTCAGTTGCGTATTTTATTGTGCTGGGTCTGCATCTTATGCTGTTTGTAAAAAAATTAAACCGCTTATTCCTGTTTAAGAACAGTGGATTTATAAAAGCGCCTGTTAATATCCGGATTTTTACTGAACAAACGGCATTTCATATCGGTATACAGAAAAAAGTAAGCATCTGGCTTTCTGAAAAAGCTGCTGTTCCCTCTGTGATCGGCTTTTTAAAACCCATTATTCTCCTCCCCGTTTCTGCCCTCAGCAATCTTAACACAGCACAGGCGGAAGCCGTAATATTGCATGAACTGGCACATATCAGGCGTAATGACTATATCATAAACCTTGTACAGAGCTGTATTGAAATGCTATTGTTTTTTAATCCCTTTGTAAAAATGCTGGGCAATACCGCAAGACAAGAAAGGGAAAATTGTTGCGATGACTGGGTATTGAATTATCGATATAACAGGCACGACTATGCCACGGCCCTGCTGATACTGGAGCAAAACCGTTTTGCCGCTGTACAGTTTGCGCTTACTGCCACCAACGGGAAAAAGAATTTACTGCACCGGGTAAAGCGCCTTTTTGTTGCGGAACCCTCCGTACATTACAGCTTTTCACAAAAATTAAAACTCGTTTCGGTTTCAATGACTGTTCTTATAACTGTTCTGTTTGTGTTGCCAGTTGCAATTAAAAAAACACCATCACAGATTACCCGCATTCCGCAGAACGCATTACCTGCTTCTTCAAATAGTATAGTGGCGACAAAAGCAAACCTTCCCCAAATAATTATTGTAGATGAAAAATCCGTTTTGGCAAAAGTTGATGTAATAACGAAAAAACAGGTGTTAAGAAAACGATCTGCCCCCGTAGCCACGGAAGCACCTGTAGAAACTGAGTACAGTACCGCACTTATTAATGAAGAATTATTGAGTCAAAACGACGAAGTGCAACTACAGGAAATGGCTATACAGGCTGCCAATAGAGAAACTGAACTTCAAAATAAAGTATACGTAAAGATAGAAGAAGAGCAAAGTGGGTTAAAAGAGAAATCAACCTGGTATGTTGAGCTGAATAACAATAATGGCGTAGCGGAAATAAAACCATTGATCGGCCTTAAAAAAGGAATAAAGGAAGCACCATCTAAAACAAAGAAAAAACCGGTTAGTGGTAAAAAGATCAATACCAAAAAAAGAAGCACTACCTGATGTAAAACTTTACAGCCTCGCCGTCACTTCCAGCCGGTTATTACCGGGATCCAGTGTTTCGAATTCATAATACCCATCTCCTGTCTTTCTTGGCCCGCTTAGTATCGGGAAGCCAGCTTTTTGTAATTCCTGCGCTTTTGCATCTACTTCTGCCATTGTATCTACACCAAAAGCAAGATGGATCAGCCCCAGGTGTTGTTTTGTTACGGTATCATTTTCATTAGCAGGAATGCCTTCCATACTCATTATTTCAAGTCTTGCTCCCCCTGAAAATTGTATAAAATAACTGCTGAATTGCTTTTGACTATTGGTATATTTATTATTGGCCACCCCACCAAAATAATGGCAGTAAAAATCTTTCAGTTTCTCCAGATCATTTGTCCAGATGGCTGCATGTTCTAAAGTCATAGCTTAATATACAAGTGTAACGTAACCGGTTATTGGTTTTCTTCCGCTGCCTGGCTCTATCACATAATAATAGGTGCCAAAAGGCAGTTTTTTCCCTTTGTATTTACCGTCCCAGCCGGGCACCTGGTACCCGAGCGATTCATACACTGGCTGTCCATCCCTGCTAAAAACTCTTATGCGGCATTCCGGGTAAGATTCAAGGTACAATATGCGCCAGGTATCGTTCACGCCATCATCATTCGGTGTAACCGTATTAGGAATCACAGGTGCTTTCAGCAATTTTACCAACACATCATCTTCTTTAAAGCAGCCACCCTGCGCCACTACCAGTAATGTGTAGGTCATATCGTCCGGCATTCCTTTCAGTACCGGTCTTAATACCCTGTTGTTGCTAAGATAGGTGGCAGGTGTCCACAAATACTGCAGGCCATTACCAGAGGCGGTTGCGTTTAATGTGATCTCGCCGCCTTCCAGCAAAACTGTATCTCCTCCGGCATTGATCACCGGGTTGGCATATACTACAAACTGTTTTGTAAAAGTATCCTTACAGCCAAAACTATTCTCCACCTGCAACTGCACATTGTATGTTCTTGCAGTATTGTAGGTTTGAGTTGAAGGGAACTGCAGGTTACTTCCACTGCCGTTATCAAAATCCCATGTCCAGCTGCTGACCGTGCCATCTGCACCCGTGCTGTTGTCGCTGAACCTTACCGATTGTGTTTCACATATACTGGCGCTGTCGGATGCAAAACCTGCGGTTGGCTGCGGATGAATGATATCAACCGGCAGGGTAACAGAATCCCTGCAACCGGCACCACTGGTGCAAACCAGCGTTACACGGTACACACCGTCAGCAGTATAAATATGCGTTGGATTTTTCGAAACAGAGGTATTGGCAGTTCCACTGGCGATGTCATCAAACCTCCACTGGTAGGTGAATGCATTTTCTGTACCGTCAACAATAGTGGAAGCATCTGTAAATGCCACTGCAGCAGCAGGCAGGCATACACTTGCCGGGAACCTGAAAGAAGGCTGCGGCAAAGGATTTACTGCCACAGTTTTTTGTATACTTACACGGCAGCCATTGCTGGTTGTAATGGCGAGTGTTGCTGTATAACTACTATTGAATGCCTGGTAAGTATGGTTTACGGCTGCTGACGTGCCACTATTAACAGCAGGTGTACCATCACCAAAGTTCCATGCCCAGTTAGTGATGGTTCCACTGGCAGCAGGTATGGAGGATGAATCAGTAAACGCAATGCTGTTTTTTTCACAAGCCGGTTTGCTAAAACCAAAATTAGCAGTAGCAGGCGAAAGCACGGTAATACTATTTGAAATCGTATCAACACAGCCAAAGGCAGATGTATAAGTATATAAAACAGGGAAAGTTCCCACTCCGGTTACAGACGGAGTAAAGACACCAGCACTGCTAATGCCTTGTCCTGTAAATACACCTGTTCCTGGTACGCCACCTACTTCCGTGGCTTCCGTTAACTGGTAACTGGCAGCATCAAGACAAACAGGTGCTACTGTGTTAAACTGTACCCTTGGCGCAGCGTTAACGGTGATCGTTCTTGTGATGGTATTTACACAAGTACCCCCGGAATAAGCCAGGTACCTGATCACAAAATTTTTGGTCAACGGACTTTGGAAATTGGGATACAGGTGAGCGTATGTTTTACCCGGCACCGGAAGATCATCTGTTTCTTTAACCGTTGGCGCTCCTGCATTATCCCAAATAATTTCAACTTTAGTAATATTACCAAAGTTCACTGTTGAAGCGTCTTGTATGTACACAGAGTCATTGGCGCACAAGCTGGTTGTCAATAGCGGTGTAAAGTCTGCTCTCGGCACATCTCCATTTACCGTAAATTGTTGTGATACCGAATCGGCACATCCTGCATTGCTTGTAATAATTAATTTAGCAGTATATAATCCAATGGCATTATACCTGTGTGTTGCATTCAATCCATTAAAGGTATTATTGACACCCGAGGCAGGATCACCGAAATTCCAGGCCCAGTTAGTAATACTGCCTGATGCAATAGAAGATGTATCCACAAAAATGGCGGAAGCATCTGTAAGACAAACTTCAGGAGAAACAAATCCTGGTTTTGGCAACGGATTAATAATGATCGATCTTGTAAAAGGCGTTACCGTGGCACAACCTTTATCAGTTGCTACAGCTAAACTGATGGTATAGCTGCCGGTAGTGTCGTACCTGTAAGTAAAGGGCGATGCAGTGGTAAGTACAGAGTCTGGTAAACCAATTCCAAAATTCCAGGTTCTGCTGGTAATGTTACCTGCACCAGGAGTGGAGATATCTGTGATAGTAATATTATTTTTTTCACAAAGCACAGCACTTGTGGTAAAACCAGCAACCGGAAGCGGGTTTACAATCACCTCTTTTGAAAGCGTATCACTGTAACACCCCTTATCGGTCAGTACCCAGTGCTTTATTGAGAAAGTATCTGAACTGGTATAGGTATGACTTGCCGTTGTTCCCGATCCTGCAGCGCCATCACCAAAATCCCAAAACCAATTTGTAAGCGTATTACCCTGGCCGTTACTGTTGCTGGTAACATTGGTAAGGGCATTCAAACAATTCTCTGGATTTACAGTAAACGCTGCAGATGCTTTTGCGAATACATTACTTAGTGTTTTTGACTGCTCACCTGTGCAACCTGCTGCACTTGTTACCGTCAGTGTTATATCAAATGGCCCGTTGCCTCCATATAAATGCGAGGGATTCTTTAGTACCGAGCTGTCATTTACACCACTTGCCGGGTCGCCAAATTTCCATTTCCAGCTAAAACCGCTTTCCGTTCCATCACCGATGGTGCTGGCATCTGTAAAACTGGCCAGTTCATAGGGCAGGCATACTTTATCCGGCATGATAAAATCAACTGCAGGTATGGGATTGATGGTAAAAGTTTTTGAAGTAACAGCACTCAAACAACCACTGGCTGTTTCAATCTGCAGGCTTACTGTTTTGGGGCCGGTGCTGCCATAGCCATGCAGCTGGTTTTGGTTATCCGATGCATTGGTGGTATTGCCATCGCCAAAATCCCAGCGCCATTCACGAATAGTACCGGGTGCAGCAACGGTGGAAGAGTCGGTAAATACAACATCAGTATTAAGACATAACGGTACGGAGTAACCAAATTTTGCTACAGGAACATCTGTTATCGTTATCTGCTTTGCCCTTGTGGTACTGATGCATCCAATATTGGTAATAAAGCTGTAGGTAACGGTATATTCCCCGGGCGAATCATAATTGTGTACAGGGTTTTGTTCATTGCTTACAGGTGAGCCGTCACCAAAATCCCAGGTCCATTGGTAAGAATACACACCGTCGTCATACGCAGAAATGTCATTAAAAGTAACGGGATCTGAAACACAGCCGTTATGTATCCAGCCAAAATCTGGTGTGGGTGTGTTTCTTACAAAAATAGTATCATCTTTTACCTGCGAATTGCCGCAACCATCTGTTCCGGCTGAACCTGCAGTAATGGTTATTGGATAATTACCAGCAGGGCAATAATTGTATTGTGTGGGCAATTTGTACCGCCAAACCTGTATGCCATTTATAAAGTAAGTGGTATCGTGTACCGGGCTGCTTATGTTTACATTGGGCTGAAAGCCTTTAAAATCCCAAGCAAGTGAAAGTGGCTGGAAGGGATAAGTAATGGTGTAAAAGTAAGGAGTACAGGCGCAGGCTGAATTAGTGGTCGAAATATTTAAAGGATTGAGGGGAGAAATAATGTTATATAGATCTTTCAGGTTGGTACCTGCATTGTATCCATAACTTTCTGCGCCACCATAACCATAGGCAATAGCGTTAAATCCGCTGTCAGCAGTTAGTGTATGGGTGCCGGCCCCTACATTTATTTGAGCATAACTATAACCAGCTGCCTGGGGATGTGTAACAAAATTCACTCCACCGATTGCGCCTGTAATATTAAAGGACGAGACTGCAGCTGATTTAATAACAACATTTATCCAGTGTTGTGAGATTTGGTAGTTAGGTGTAGAATTGAGGATTACTTCATCAATAGTTTGTTCAACCGGGCTCAGGTAGATCATTTCCGGGTCTCCATCCTGTGATAAAAAATTATTACCGCAAACACCCCTGGTTGTGATGTATTGCGCCACCATTATTGGCTGATCTGCTTCTATCAGTTGTGGTTCATCGGTAATGTTCAGGTCATAATAAAAATTGTTATTTAAAGATGTTTGAGTAATACCATTCACTTTTACGATTGTAGATGGATCACTTACACCAATTCTAAAGTAATTGTTTGGCATATTCCGGGTGGGAACAGTCACAAATTTCTGCCCCCAGGCGGTTTTAGGAAAAGCCTGGGCAATAAGGTTATCTGCGCTGCCATTACCACCACTGCACATAATATTAATCTTACCGGTTCCGGAAAACACAGCGATCTTTTTACAGGGAAGGCTCCCTGAACTTACAGATTGTATCCTTGATCCCGTAAGATCTGCTCCTGAGTAATTGCCGGGTGAACCGCCAAACAACTGGCCCATCACATTATAGATTTCTCCCTGGTTAAGGGTAATGGTAAATGGTACACCGGCAGCATGTGTAAGTGTGGGTGCAGAAGGTGTTATCTGAACGGTAGTGGTGCCTGTATCAGTAGCCACGACAAAGAAAAAGCTGTTGGAATTGTTCTCATTCGACGTCTGTGTGTAGTTCATGGAGTAGTATTCCCTACCCAGGGTATTGGTAGGAAAAAGAATCGTTGCGCCCGAAACATTGCTGTTATATATGTGCGTATAAGCTACCACCGGCCTGTCACTCGTAACATGAATTCCGGTACTGAAAAGCCCTTCAGTGGTTAGCCGGGCATCCTGGGCACCATTTTTAGGTAATGGGGATGATGTAACAATCGTACCTGGCGCTATGTTGTTTAACTCTTCTACATAACCAACGGCAGGTATCTCAATTTTAATGTTAGTAAAACGGCCGGGTATATTCTCGGTGGCGAAGTATAAGACCATCTCCTGGCCGTTTACTCCTCCCCCGCTGGTGGTTACAAATCTTACATGATACCCGTAACCTAGCCAAAAATCTTTTCCTTTGTTTGAAAAATCCTGTGCGATAGAATTTATAGACAAGACAAGCAGTAAAAATAACAGGTGGACCCTCTTCATAAATTTGCAAAACGTAAAAGTAAAGAAAACTAGCGGTAGAAGATACCGATTGTAACGAACATGCAGCCTGGATAGCTGAAAACATCAACAAAAAAAGGTGACGCAATCAGAATCACCTAAAAAAGCGAAAGGCCCAATAGAAATCGGGCCTTTGTTTACGAACCTAATTCGGTTCTGTAACCCCCAAAGAAAACATCTTGTTTACCAAGCACAAGCTATATCCGTGGGGACGAGATATAAACGCCTGTTTTGATTGCTTATTTTGTTTATGCCTTAATTTATTTATATAGGTTGTGAGGCTGATCACCTTTACGGATGCATTTAGCCCGCATTATTTCTTGTGGATGTACTGGCTGCAACAACCAGTAAGCAGGTGCCGGATTTAATTTATAAGCAGGATTGGTTCTGCCTGCTGGTAGTGCAGATTTCTTTACCCTTGCCTTGGCTGCCTTCAAAACCTGATTGAATAATGTTTTCATAATGGGCTGATTAAAAGTATTATTGAATGATCTGTTCGTCTTAAAAACCGACCCTCCTCTACTTAAAAGAAGAAAGCCGTTTAAGTTGGAGATCCAGGCCAAATTAAACGACTTTCAAAACACTGAAGAAACCCTGTATAATTATTTGATGTGGTAGTTTTTGTTGTTCACCTGTACATATAGAATTACCCATATCGTGCCAACTGGATAACTAATTGTAAATCAATGTAATAAATATTGGACAAGTCTTATTTCTTCCATAATCAGGAGTTTAATTCTTCATTTTGGAAAACACAGGCTGAAAAGAGACCGCAAGTCATCATTTCTTATCGTTTGGGGAAACAGCGCAGGACATTTAGAAAAAGACTATCTTTTATTGAACAGTTACTTCAATTTTA
>JAKQJG010000294.1 GCA_029561305.1 Bacteroidota bacterium
GCAAATAAAAACTGTATGGGAAATATTCTTGCGAAAGCGCCTGGTCCTATGATCGATTGACGCACTTTATAATCTGTTGCCACACTTTGACTGGTGTAAGTATATCCCAGGGATATACCGGCATCAAGCCATTCTGTTACACTATAACCAAGCTGGGGCGTAGCTCCTAATACAGTAACTCCATTGAAGAAACCAATATTCACGTTGCCTCCAGTAAAAAGCATATCCTTTCTAAAGCCTCCCTGTTTTACTTCTTCCTCATCCTTTTTTTCTTCTTCCTGGGCTATAGACGAAATACTGCAAAGTGTTGCCAATACGATCAATAAATACCTTTTCATAATGAACTGTTTTTAATCGAATATTTTTCCTTTGTTTAAAATATTATTAGGGTCGAATACTTTTTTTATTCCTCTCATTAAGTTTAAATGTGTGCTGGTAAACACAATATCCAAAAAATCTTTTTGTAACAAACCAATACCATGTTCGCCACTGATCGTTCCTCCTAAGGAATGCACCAATTCGAAAATCGCTTTTAATGCCGGCACGATCGCCGGGTTGTCCAGGCTGTACACACTCCCGGCTTTCTTTATCCTGATGTGCAGGTTGCCATCACCGGCATGCCCATAACAAACGGGATGAAAGTTATGTTCTTTTCCTAATTTTTTTACGCCTCTTATCAAAGCCGGCAGGGCTGCCCTCGGCACCACGGTATCTTCTTCAATCGTATAACCTTGAAGTTTTACCACTTCAGCCACCCGGCGGCGCAATTTCCACAAACTTGCCTTCTGCTGTTCGTCGTCTGCAAAATAAATTTCACCACAATCGAAATTGGTCAGCAGGCTTGCGATGGCTTCCATCTCTGCCATCAACGTATCTATATGGTTGCCGTCAACCTCAATGATCAGGTGTGCTTCTGTTGTATCATCAATAGGTATCGTATGATCGTTTAAGTATGCACTTACAATTTTCAGTGCATCGATCTCCACCAGTTCCAATGCGCTGGGCGTGTACCCGGCACGAAAAATAGCACTCACCGCTTCACCTGCTTTTTCCAATGAGTTGAAAGGTACCAGCATGAGCAATTCATGTTTTGGATGCGGCAATAACTTTAAAACAATTTTTGTAACAATACCCAGTGTGCCTTCACTGCCAACCATCAGCTGCGTGAGATTATAGCCGGTGGAATTCTTCAATACGTTTGCGCCTGTCCAGATGATCTCCCCTGTGGGCAATACTACTTCAAGATTCAGCACATAATCCTTAACCACGCCATATTTTACAGCTTTGGGACCACCGCTGTTCTCGGCTATATTTCCCCCGATAAAACAACTGCCCCTGCTGCTGGGATCGGGCGGATAAAACAATCCTTTTTCTTTTACCGCATTCTGTAATACTTCCGTGATCACACCCGGCTCGGTTGTAATTTGTAAATTCCGTTCATCTATTTCAATGATGGAGTTCATCCTGTCCAGTGAGATCAATACACCGCCGAACTGGGGCAAAGCACCGCCACTTAAACCCGTTCCAGCACCCCTTGGTGTTACGGGTATATTATTTTCATTACAAATCCTGAAAATGAGGCTTATCTCTTCGGGTGTACGTGGCCTGATAACCACTTCAGGTAAAAACAATAAATTTTCCGTCTCATCATGCCCGTGAGCGTTTAATGCCGCTTCATCTGCCAATACATACTTATCACCTGCAATCTCTTTAAACTGCATTATATGTACAGAAGTAAGTGTTGAAACGGTTCGCTGGTTCATTCAAACTTTTTGCAAAATTCGGGGAAAATGCGGAGCTGGTAAAATGATAAGTTGGGCCGTAATCAATAAGTGAACGTAGGGCAAAGCACCTGCCTGCTGCCTGCGTTTGGATAAAATCCTTTCTTCATCAAATTAAATTCCTGCGCACCCTGTGAATTGTTAAAATTACTTAGGCTGGATGTGGTCACATCGTAACTGAAAGTAAACCGGATATTACTGATCTCAAAGCCAACCATTGGCACAACAGCATCGCCCTGCCGATAGTATACACCGGCCAGCAATTGCTTTTCACCTGCACCAGACAGGTTGTAGGCGGCATTCATGCCGAACATAAACTCAGTTGATTTTGCCTGTGTGGTATAATAGATATTCGGATTTACAATAACCTGGTTATTTACTTTTATGATGGCGTTGATAAAACCAATATGCCGCATAGGAATCCTGCTGTCATCAGCTTCGGAGAAGAATGTTTCTCTTGGGCGGTTTATATGGTGAATGGAATAGCCCGCATTAATATAGGTATTGTCATTGGGGAAATAAGCATAATTTATCCCTGCCTGCATATCAAAATAACTTGTACTGCTGTTTACGATGGTAACGGCTGTGGGTACTGTATTATCAAAGAATAAACCATTGAACTGATCTGGAAAAGTAAGCTTAGAAGGATCCAGTCGTTTATTCGCCCAGCCCACATTAAAACCTGCAGACAGCAAGCTGCTCAAGCCCAGCATTTGATGATAGGCAAGCGAGCCATAAATTTTTGTTGAACGCAACCCCCCGGAACCTGCCTGGTCATTCATTAATAAGCCGCCTAAACCGAGCCAGCCATTATCCAGTTTATCACGAAATACCTGTGCATCGCCATAAATACTGAGTGTTTTATACGGTGCAGCGAGTATAGCGGCCCATTGGTTACGGAAATGAGCGCCAATCCTGTAGTCGGCATCCGGTATAAAACCTGTATTGGCAGGGTTGGTACTGAGCGGTGAATTAAAGAACTGGGAAAAATGCAAATCCTGCGCCTTGCCAAAAAGCGACACCGCCAGTGACAATGAAACAAGCATTACTATTTTTCCTTTTTTAAACATACACTAACGTTTATACCCACCTGCAAAAACTAAAACAAATTATATTGTACAAATGTTTATCCAATATACGAAATAAAGTCTACCTGAGTAGTGTGATGTCACCCGTTTTTCGCAATTTTTTACCATCTGTAAATTCTACATCCAGTGTATACGTGTATACATCCAATGGCTGCACGGCTCCTTTAAATGTGCCATCCCAGCCCTGCTTACGGTTATTTGTTTGAAAAACAAGTTGTCCCCAGCGGTTATAAATTCTCCAGTCCATTTTACCAATACCAAACCCGGCAACAGAAATGGCGCTGTTGGGTCCAAATTTACCAGGCGTAAAAGCGTTGGGCAAATCAAGCAACGGTATTACTTTGGCAGTAACCACCATTGGGAAGGTATCGCTGCAACCAGCTTCATTATAGGCAATGAGGTTTACAGTAAAATCTTTCGATTCATTGAATGTATGACTTGGATTTTCACTGGTGGATGTTTCACCATCACCAAAATCCCATAAATACCTGATAGCACCTGTAGACCTGTTGAAAAAATTAATGGGTTTGTTTTCTTCTCCCACTACCGGGTTGGCAAAACCATCAGCAACAGGATTGGGGAGCACAGTTATCGTCAAAGCGGTATCATCTATGATATTACAGGTGGAAGAATCTATCACGGTGAGGCGTACGGTAAAAGTACCCGTCCTGTCATACACTTTATTGGCAGGCTCAAAGTCATTGGAGGAAGTACCGTCACCAAAATCCCATATCCATCTTTGTCCACCCAGTGAATTATTTTTAAATACAGCCGTGTAAGGCACACAGCCGGTGAGCGGTGTAGTAAATATCGCTTCTGTTACGGCACTGATACTAATTGTATCAACAAAACAATCCGGCGAATTACAAACAAATGTGTCTATCACACAAAGCCGGACCACATACCGGCCTGGTGAAGCATAGGTATGTGTTGGCGCATAAGTAATACTGCCAGTGTCAGTAATTCCATCTCCAAAATCCCATACAAAACCTTTTGGATCTGTTGATGGATTAACAACGACAGACGTATTTGTAAACTGGTACGACAGATTGGTACAAGGTTGCTGCTTTTCAAAACGGAAAGCCAGTTGGGCAAAATTCGAACTGACTCTTATCCTTTTATAAGCTGTGTCACGCACATTACAAGTAGTGCTGTCTTCTGCAATCAGCATAATGGTGTAATACTGTTCCAGTATGCCTGGTGGCAAATTGTACACATGACCTGTATCCGAGCTATTGAACAGCGTATCTATTTTTGTACCGTCACCCCAGTTCCAGAAAAATCTTTGTGCTTTTGAAAGCGAATCGAAAGCTTCTACTCTCAAGGGATCGCAACCAGATACCGAATTAGGAATTCCATTGATAACTGTTCTGATATTAGCACCCACCCCACCAAAATTCATCTCGATCTTGACCATGGCATTATTGCAGGAAGAAGAATTATTTCTTGGCCCCCATACATTAGGCGTTACTGGAAAGAACAAACCCGGCACATTAACATCAGCGCAGTTGGCACACATTGACTGGTAAATAATTCCATTGGCATCAAAACGGCTGGTTCCACCATCCACATGATCCGTAAAACCGCCTATTTGTCCAAAATAGGTTCCATATAACTGGCTCCTGGCATCTTTCTCCAGCACAAAAAAGAAAAAGTCACTTCCATCTGTTCTCGTTTGTATGGCACCGGCAGTTATTAAAAAGTCAAGCCCATTGGTGCCGGCATTGGGATACATCTTATTATTTTGCAATACACCACCCCATCCCGAAACATATACATTCTGGCACCTGTCAACTAAAAATGCAATAGGTGAAATATTAGGAGAAGTACTGTTTGTACCAAACATAGTGGTGTATACATAAGCAGACAGGTCTTTTTCAAGCTTTGCAATAAATTGTTTTCCTCCTGTATTACCAAACGTGGCATTCTGTTTTTGCCAGTTACCGGTGGTAGTACCCATGATGTATGGATACCCAAACTTATCGAATTGCAATCCATACACAAGATCAATACCGTCGGCGGTAGCACTGTTATCGTTCGTACCAATATAGGTAGTTCTTAAAACAGCTGAGCCATCGGCGGCTATCTGGCTAACAAAGCCATCAGCAGCTCCACCCTGGTAAGTTGGGTAAATGACCCCTCCTTTATTACCGGGTAAATCTCCTCCGGTAGTGGCGCCACCTACATATAAAGTTCCATCAACAGGGCTTAACGCCAATACAAAGCAGGCATCGTTGCCAGCACCGCCAAAATAGGTAGAGAAGGTAACGGAAGAAAGATTGGGAGGAAATTTCGCAATGATACCATCCTGTTTGATAAACTGTCCGCCATCTCCAAAAGTGGTTTGTATAGAAGTGCCCGACACAGGGAAATTATCCGACTGCGTACAGGAAGCCAGGTAGATATTGTTATTTCCATCCAATATCACTTCGCTCCGGGCATCGTCACCATAGTTACGCCTGATGTCATAAGCACCTTCTGACTGGGTGGGTACGCCCAGCGGCGCATATTTTGCTTTTATGTTTACACCATCGTCCTTGGTTCCGCCCATCCGCAGAGAACCCAGTAAGGCGGTACCACTGGCGTTTAATTTTGTAACGATTATATCATATCCGCCACCGGGACCTACAGGTGGTGTTGTAATGGGATAGCCTGTACCCGTTGCAACAGGCGAGTTGGTTCTTCCGCCTATTACAAGGTTACCCTGTGCATCACATATTATGCTGTGCGGTTGTTCATTACCGTTACCCCCGATATAGGTTGCATACATCCTGTTCCTGCCATTGGGAGACAGTTTCATAATAGCCATGTCATAAGGGCCATCCCTGTCTGCCGTACTGCCTCCATTATAGGTTACATCAAAAGCACCGGGAGAAACAGGAAATCCATTTTCAAATACGATGCCACCCGTATACATACTTCCATCGGGTCCGGGCGTGGCTGTGTAACCCCAGTTATCAGACGTGCTGCCTGTAAATGAACAAAAAATTAATGTAGGATCAATTACTATCGTGGCTGCAGGATCGTAGTCACCAACCTTAAAACGCACCGTCTTTGTTTTTTCATCCAGCACATACCTGCAGTCCAGTGTTTTTCTGCCTTCACTGGTCACCTGGTAGGTATAAGGATATAATTCTTTTACATCGCCTACGGACGTACCGATGATCAGTTCTTTATTTTTAATACTGAGTTTGTTTACTCCTTCATATTTCAATGCTATATCATCAGGGCTGGCGCCAGGATGTACTATAATATCGTATTTCAGCGTTCCCTGGTCAGTATAATACCGCACATCAATATTAGGGTACATATCACTGTAAGTAACTGCCTGGTATAAGCGGCATTCTGCCTGCCATTTAGACGGGTCATTTCCTATAAAATAGTTATTGTATGTAGGAAGCATTTTATCCGGCACGGCTTTTACCAGCCCGGAAGCGCCGGCAAAGCTTACCCTGTATGCGTGCTGCCGGATGGTAACAGACGAAGAAAGTGGCTGTGGGGCAACTGCTTTGGCTGCTGACTTCCCAGGATCATGTGAATGACCATGCATCTGTTCAAACATCAGTTCCCTGTCTTTTTCATGCTGCAGTAAAACTGTAAAGCCCTGCTGCTGCAGGAAGAAAGTACCGTTGGAAATATTGCTTTTGTAATCCACCTCTTTTTGCCACTGCCCTTTGTTTTCTACAAACTGCATTTGGGCAAAAGAAACTGAAGTGAGCAATACAAAGAATGCTGACAAGGGTACTTTATAATATTGTATAAATGGGCAAGTTTTCAAGCAATAAAAATTTGATACAATTTACTGATAAATAACAAAAAAAAAGGTCAGTTGTTCTGGATGGCTATTTTTCACTGATACGGTCTTTGGCAATATTTACGAAATTTTGCTCCAAACTGTTTTTGCCCGATGAGTTTGAAGATGGTTTTTCACTGGCAAATTTACTGCCATATTTAAATCCGGATCCTCCTCCAATATGGTAGTTACTATTTCTTTGGCCACCTCAACCATGGTTTTATCCTGTATTATGCTGGCCAGTTTAAAGTTTAAAACACCGCTCTGTCTTGTCCCTTCAATATCGCCCGGGCCACGGATTTCAAGGTCTTTTTCAGCAATTTTAAACCCGTCATTTGTAGCACACATTATATTGAGTCTTTCCCTGGCATCTTTACTCACTTTTGACCCAGTTAATAAAATGCAAAAACTTTTTTCGCTGCCACGACCTACTCTGCCCCGCAACTGGTGCAACTGTGACAGCCCGAATTTTTCGGCACTTTCTATCACCATTAGAGACGCATTAGGAACATTCACACCTACTTCGATCACGGTTGTACTTACCATTATCTGAGTATCATTTTTCACAAACCGTTGCATGTTGGTTTCTTTTTGTTCTGCGGGTTGCCTGCCATGCACCATACTGATCCAGTATTTGGGTTCCGGGAAAAAGGATTTTACTTCTTCATAACCCTTCATCAGGTTTTCATAATCTACTTTTGATGATTCTTCGATCAGCGGGTATACAATATATGCCTGCCTGCCTTTTGCAATTTCTTCCCTTAAAAAATCCATCACCATGGGTCGCTTGTTTTCAAAACGGTGAATGGTGTTGATTGGTTGCCGTCCTGGTGGCAGTTCGTCAATCACGCTGTAATCGAGGTCGCCATAAGCAGTAAGTGCCAGCGTACGTGGTATGGGGGTTGCCGTCATCACCAGCACATGCGGTGGAATCGAATTCTTTTTCCAAAGTGCCGCCCTTTGAGCAACACCAAATTTGTGCTGCTCATCCACCACAGCAAAACCCAGGTTTTTAAAAACCACTTTTTCTTCTATTACCGCATGCGTACCTATTAAAATATGCACTGTTCCATCTTCACAACCTGATACTATTTCTTTTCTTGCCTTACCCTTGGATGAGCCCGTGAGCAATTTTACACAAACCGGCAGGTCTTTTAATAAATTTTCGATACTATTGAAATGCTGCTGGGCCAGTATTTCTGTAGGTGCCATTAACACAGTTTGAAAAGGCTGCTGATCTTCAGGCCTCCTGTTATCCGTTGCCAGCAGCATACTAAGCAAGGCCACGATCGTTTTTCCACTGCCCACATCTCCTTGTAAGAGGCGGTTCATTTGCCGGCCGCTGCCTACATCTTTCCTGATTTCTTTTAACACCCTTTTTTGAGCGTTGGTGAGTTCAAAGGGCAGGTAGTTATTATAAAATGAATTAAAGTGCTCCCCTACTTTTTCAAAACTAAAACCCCGGCTAAAACGGTGCCGCTCACTTCTGCGGAGGCCCAATCTTACTTGCGCAAAAAACAATTCTTCAAACTTTATTCTTCTTACCGCATGTTGATACATTTCTTCCGATGAGGGAAAATGGATATGACAAACAGCTTCCCATCTTGAGATAAAACGGTATTGCTTAATAACTGGTTCCGGTAAATTCTCGGGAAGATCTTTGGCTGACAACATTTGCAGCAACGCATAAGTGAGTTTTGCAAACGCTCTTCCATTCAGGCCCCTTGCTTTTAATTTTTCTGTAGAGGGATAAATGGGATCCAAAAAGCTTTTACCACCCGCTTTTTCTGCGGAATACGGTTCCAGTTCCGGGTGAGTGATCTGTAATTTGCCATTGAAAGAACCAATCTTTCCAAACACTAAATATAAGTGGCCCGTTTCTAATGTCTTTTGTATCCAGTTAATTCCCTGGAACCACACCAGTTCAATTTCGCCTGTATCATCCTTTAAATATGCCACCAGCCTTTTTGATTGCCGCTCGCCCAACACTTCAAAATAAGTAAGCTTACCAGCCACCTGTGCATAGTCTGTATTGTAATTCAGTTCTTTTATTTTATCCACTTTTGTTTTGTCGAGGTGACGTAGCGGATAATGCTCCAGCAGGTCTTTAAAAGTAAACAGCGCCAGTTCTTTTTTCAAGAGATCGGCTTTTTGTGGTCCCACACCTTTTAGGTATTCGATGGGGCTTTGTAATATGCTGAAAGCTGCGCTGATGAGTTGATGATTTATACAAATATAAACGCAAAGGAAAAATTAACTGCAACAAAGTAGCAGCCTGCATACAGCAATCTTATTTAAATGATGAAATTAAATAAAACAAAGAAGCCAGGTTTCTACCCAGCTTCTGCGATAGTGAAATCATTGTACCCTAAAAGAAAAACTCGAAATGCTTCAATGGGGCATTTGTGATAACACTTGGCTTTTCGGCAATGGCGTACATTCTCATATCAAAGTTGGCGAAAGCAGGATTGGTTAAAACACTTCCAAATAACCTTCCATTCCTAAAGCTTTCCAATGCAGGCTTACCATCAAAAAGATAAACAGCTCCGGCTTCCTTTTTTGTTTCATCCAGTAACCAGATCTTCCACTGGCAGCCGGGAATGTTTGCAAATCTATCAGCAACAGCAGCTTGCATGGTCTCCAATTCTTTAGGATGCAGCTTATAATTATACCTTGTAATCAAAATATATTGTGTCATAGTACAGAGCTCTTTTTATGTAATTAATAACCTATGGTTTGTCAACGTTTTTAAAAAGGAGCATCTCTCCCACTCTTGCAGATGCGCCGTTATAAAATCCGGTTTCCTTTACATACGATGCCGGATTTTTGAAGGTGCCGAAAAGAATATCATACAATGGCAGGTCAGAATAATTAAATGCATGGATACCTTTTGCATGGTGCACTGCATGGCTTTCCGGTCTTTGTATAATGTATCCAAGCCATACCGGCGTTTTAATATTGGCATGCTGAAATATGCTGAGGAAATTGGCCACCAATAAGATGATGGTTACGGATTGTGCAGGTAACCCCAGGATGCAAGCGAAATAAACCGTACCCAGCAATGTCCAGCCAATCATATCCACCGGGCTAAAATAAAAAGCGCCATATGTATCGAGCCGCTCTGCACTGTGGTGCATCTGGTGAAATATTTTCCATAGCCTGTCATTGGTGTGCATCGTGCGGTGCCATACGTACATACCAAATTCATACAACAAAAGACCTGCTGCGGCACCTAAAAAAACATTGGCCCCGGAAAGATCGATCAACTGTACACCAGGCAGCCATTTTGCGTACAGCATGGGCAGGTAAACAGAAATAAAAAAATATACAAAGAAAGAAAAGATCCCTTTTAAGTGCCAGAAAGGAATGGTGGGTAATTTCCTGGCAGGAAAAAGTGCTTCAAAGATCATTAATGCAAAATAAATTGCAAGGATAGCAAGTGAAATGGGGTCCATAAGAACCTGAAGTGGAGTTGGCATATACTTTAATTTTAATTGTTTCCACAAAATTACGTTGCTGTATATGCGCTGAAAAATTACCGGGCTTGACCTATGTTAGGAATTTATTTTCTTCCTTATCCTGCTGAGGCTTTCCGGATGTATACCGAGGTATTTGGCAATTTTATTCACAGGAATTTGTGAAAGATACTGTGCATGGGTGGTAAACATTGCTGCATATCTTTCTTCGGCAGTCTTTGATAAAAAATCTTTTTCCCTTTGAGCCTTTTTGATATAAGCGTACTCCGTAAGGATCCTGCCCAATTTATTTGCTTCAGGAGATTTGGCATAAGCTTTATCAAGGTCATGCCTTGTTATCATTTCGGTTTCGCAGCCTGTAAGTGCTTTTATTTGTACATCAGACGGGCACTGGGTTAAAAAAGAAGTGAGCGAAGTAAACATGTCGCCTGAGAAAAAGAAGTCTATTACTTTTTCTGTCATGTAGCTTTTAATCGTCATTTCGAGAATACCACTGTTCAAAAAATAAACTGCTTTTTCTACTTCATCATACCTTGTAATGATATCGCCTTTTGAAAAAGCTACCCTGCTTACCGGGTATGGCAACAGTTCATCATCAGCAATAGTGGTATGCAAAACGGCATTATAAAACTCTCTGAATTGCATAATCATTCGTAAAACTGGTAAAATATAAAGTAAAGAAATTTTATCCTGTTCAACTGAAAACTGCACTATTATCTTTTCACCGGCTCCGGCGCATCTTTAAAATGTTGATACTTGCCCAGCAGTTTTCCTATAAAATAAGTCACTGGAAAAACAATTTTTCTTACACCCCAGGGAATGTCTGCCATTTCGTACTCCGATCTGTAACGGGTAAGCAAATAAGCCGCATCAAAAATTTCAGGTTTTTGAGAGCCGCTTTTATTTTGTGCATTGAAAATACCAGAAATAAAGTATATGAATGTATTGGCAGGCTTCAACCAGGCATTGCAATGAAGCACCTCTTCTCCTGCATTCCAAAAACGGTGGGGCACACCCCTTTCAAAAACAACCGACTCGCCTTTGGTGGCAAATTGCTCGGGCCGCCCTGCTATTTGGTAACCGATCTTTCCCTCCAGAACGGTAAAACCTTCATCCTGCAGCCAATGAATGTGCATTGGCGGACCGCTGTTGGGCAGTACGAAATTTTCGCCCGTTATTTTATCTCCGTCAGCTTCTTTAACAAGCGCTGTAAAAATAAGTGTTTCTCCAGTGCAATTTTTGATCGTGTGGGGCAATTTGTACTCCATCGCTTTTTTTGCATCAAAAATAAAATGCTGGTACATGCAGGATGCAGCCTAAACGCATCAACTGCAAAAAATGCCTGATGAAATGAAATTGAAATTTGTTTTTTTTGTACTGGCGCTTACATGCAATAACAATGTCACTTTATTGGTGGGGTGTTTGAATTGCGAAACGTACTACACGAATTGCACAAACAGTTGACTGAACTGTTAGCCATTTAGTCCGTTCTGTTATATATTTGAAATCCATAACTACTGTTCATTTGCTTAAGAATATTTTTCATATTTTTTTTCTCCTGTTCTGTACAACTGTACAAGCACAGAACAGCAATTACCTGTTTCACCACCTCGGTGTAAAGGATGGTTTAAGCCAGGGTAATGTGAGGAATGTTTGCCAGGATGATCGTGGCTTTTTATGGATGCTCTCGGGCAACGTTGTCCAGCGCTATGATGGTTTTCATTTTACCAATTTCTATCCCGGCAGGCACCCGCAGTTTCCGGCAGGTATCATTAATGGGATAGAACTGGACAAAAAAAACAGGCTTTGGATTTCTACCGGGGCGGATGCACTGGGCTATCTCGACATCAATAAATTTACTTATCACCCGGTAAAAGTTATTTTACCAAAAGAGTTTAATACAGGCGGTGCTACAGCCTTACAGGTAAACAATGACGGGCTGGTCAATCTCGTGTATCCCGGTCGTGGAATGCTTACCTATAACGAAGCAGCTGGTGAGATTGCCGTAAAGTATAATCCATTTATTTATCCTGCGGGATGGGAACCCAGGCATTTATGGCAGGACGAGGATTTAAACTATTGGTCCACTTCTTCCAGCGGCGTGTTGAAATACAATACAAAAAAAAAGATGCTTTCTTACAGCGGTCACAATACAGAGCTTGACCCGGTGATAAAAACCTTTGACACCATAAAGAATGCAACGTTTATTTATAAAGACCTTTCCGGGCGTTTTTGGATAAGCAGCTGGCAACCAGAGCTTCAAATAAAAAACTATAACCCCGCTACTGGTGAAATAAAATCCTGGGGAAATGTTATTGGCCTTTCATTGCGCCATGTTTATTATGAACTATACGGTATAAGACAAATGAAAGATGGCAGTTTATGGGCTAACGGCCCCGGCCTTTTTACAAAACTGGATTATGAAAAAAACACATCCATACCCGTTATACCAAATGCAGCTGGTGAATATAGCATACGTTATGAACAGGTGAACAATCTTTTTGAAGACAGGGAAAACAGTATTTGGGTTTGTACCAATACGGGCCTCTACAGGTTTAATCCTTCCGCACATATTTTCCATGCTATAAATAACCGTGTGCCGGGAGATGATAAGATCTACGAAGATGATGTAACCGGTATTTTAGAAACTGCTGAAGGAGAACTTCTGGTTAGTACCTGGGGAAGAGGAATTTTTTGTTACGACAGCAGCCTGCATCCTGTTGCATCAAAATATATACAGAGAAGCCTGCCCGGTGAAGGTATTGTTTGGTGTATGATACAAACCAGTGAAGGAGATATCTGGCGTGGAGGGCAGGATGGCTTTTTGTATGTTTATAATGCTGTAACAAAAAAACATACCCGCCTGCAGCCCGGCCCTGTCAATGGCAGAACCATCCGGCAGCTGGCAGCCGATAAAAACGGGAATGTATGGCTGGGCACACAGGGAGGGCGGTTGATCAAGTGGGATAAGAGCGATAAACAATTCCATCTACAGCAACAATTCAGGCGGTTTATAGCACACCTGTATGTTGACAACAACAATAACCTTTGGGCCTGTACAGATAACGATGGCGTGTACACTATAAATACCAGCAATGGAAAAGTACTGGCACATTATACAGCCACAGGTGATGCAGGGAAAAAATTATTGATCAATGGCGCATCGGGCGTTTTGCAGTATAACGACAGCACCCTGATAATAGCTGGTAACGGGCTGAATATATTAAATACGAGGACAGGCCTAATGCGGTATTGGGGAGAAGGAAGGCAGGTATTCAGCATGGTAAAAGACAACAATAACATACTCTGGTTTTCAACTGATGCAGGAATCGCCAGTTTGAACCTGGACAAAAAGCAGATATTTTTCAGCTATGATGCAAGGGATGGAATCAACAATTTCGATTTTAGTGTGGCGGCAGGAATTCTGCTCAAAGACGGACGAATTGTTTTTGGCTCCAGCAATGACTTTGTAGTTTTTGACCCTGCAAAAGTGCTTAATTTTTCATTTACTGTACCCGAAATCCAGGTGTCGGGCATATCGGTTATGAACAGTTGGCTGCCGGTTGATTCTGTACTTCAATTACAACAGTTAACAGTAAGTCATGATGAAAATGCTGTTGTAATACGGCTTACCAATAACAACTATCAAAACGTGATTGATCCATACTATATGCTGGAAGGGGTGGACAGGGACTGGAAACGGGCAGCCGCTAACGGAGAAGTACCGCTTAACTACCTGGCACCAGGCACGTATACATTTAAAGCCACCAACAAAGACTTTAACAACAGCTTTGGGAAAGTCATCAGTATCAAAATAGTTGTGAAGCCTCCATTTTATAAAACATGGTGGTTCTATAGTTTGATGGCACTAATGGTAACAGGATTATTTTTCTGGATAGACCGGGAGCGGCAGCGGCGGCAATCGGCCTTGCAAAAAATGCGGAGCAATATTGCAGGCAACCTGCACAAAGAAGTAAATAAAGCGCTGAGTAATATTAATGTGCTGAGCGAAATGGCGAAGCTGAAGGCTGATAAGGATATCGTAAAATCAAAAGAGTTTATAGAACAGATACATCATAAAAGCCAGCACATGATGATTGCGATGGATGATATGTTGTGGAGCATTGATCCGGTGAATGACAGCATGGAAAAAACAGTGGCCCGGATGCAGGAATTTATAGCTGCTATCAACAGCCGTCATGGAGTAAATATTGTATTATCAGTTGATGACCAAATTAAAAAACTCAACCTGGATATGGAACTGCGGCATGAACTGTTGTTGTTGTTTAAATACTTCAGCAGCAGTATTGCGCAAGCAGAAATAAAAGATTGCATAATACGGATGAGTGCAGCAAAAAACCAGTTGCTGTTTCACTTTGATTGCAGTGATACTGAATGCCGGCTGCAACTAAATAATTTGATGCAAAGCAGGGAAACCGATGAGCGGCTCAAGATGCTGGATGCGGAATGGAATAGGGAAAGCACGGATAATAATAAAGCACAACTTACCATACGGGTTTAGCATGGTCTGCTAGCGGCATATATATATTAAAATTTTCACTAATTACACTACTAAATCAATCATATTTGCTTTTGATTAAGTCTCCTTTATTGAATTGCTGGTAACCAAAGAATATTCCTTTTTTCCAGAAAAAATTGAAAACTACAAAATCGCCGAGCAAATTAATATCACTATGCTTATCGTTTATATGAGTCTTTAAAAACTCTGAATTCCCCTCATAACACTGTACTATATAATTATCATATTCATAATAATCAGAGTCCAGGCTTTTTAAAACAAAAGCCTTTATGGAGTCAGGCATTATGTTCATGTTATTGTTGAAGTTAGAAATAATAAAATATTGAAACTTATTCTTCCCGATTGGTGAACTTTCAACAGAAAAAAAAGGTTTGACCGGTGTGATTGTATATGCCTTGTTTTGACATGACGATAAAAAAGGAAGCATTAGAATTATTAAAAGAAAATGATAAATTTTCATACATGATGCTTTTAATAACTCGCTTAAATTACCTAAGAATTTTCAAAATTACCGTTTACTTAAGGTTTACACGTTACTTATGCTCCAGGTTTCCTAAATACATTTTATTCAAACCTGTATCCTCTTAAAAAATCCTCCACCATCATCCGCTTCTTTCCTTCCAGTTGTAATTCTTTCACCAAAATAAAACCATCTGCACAGGCAAATTTTAAAAATGTTTTACCATCGCTGTAAACGGCAGGGGATGTTTGATCTGCCGGGATTATTTTGACAGCTGCTTCCTTATGGTCCAGGTCGCTTAAAGCGCCCCGGTCCTGTGGTTCACTTTTATATATCTTCATCATCTTACCCTTCAAAAAAGTAAACGCACCTGGAAAAGGAGACAGGCCACGAATAAGATTATGTACTTCAGCAACCGTTTTATTACAATCTATTTTACAGGTATCGGTGAAGATTTTAGGAGCATGTTTGGGTGGTGAAGGGGTATCAGCGGTACCAGGCTCCCCGATTGACCATTGACCATTCAACATTGACGCCTGCGGCCTCTCCACCAGCGAACCATCTGCCAAACCTTTCACCGTTTTCACCAACAAGTTTGCGCCAATCTCTTTCATCCTGTCGTGTACTTCACCTGCGGTTTCGTTGTCTCCTATCGCAAAACTTTCCTGTAATAAAATATCACCGGTATCAATCTCATGTTTCAGTTTGAAGGTGGTAACACCCGTTTCTTTTTCTCCATTGATAACCGCCCAGTTAATAGGGGCAGCGCCACGATACTGCGGCAACAAACTTCCGTGCACATTGATGGTACCCATGGGCGGCATATTCCAAACCAATTCTGGTAACATGCGAAAGGCTACAACAATTTGCATATCGGCATGGAGTGAATGTAATTGTGCAAGAAAGTCAGGGTTCTTTAATTTCTCCGGCTGTAAAACGGGTAAGTTATTTTCAACCGCATATTTTTTCACCGCACTCTGCTGCAGTTGCATGCCCCGCCCTGCCAGCTTATCCGGTGCTGTTATTACCGCCACCACCTGGCAGCCGGCTTTTACCAGTGCATCCAGTGAGGCAACAGCAAACTCAGGGGTACCCATAAAAACGATCCGTAATTTTGTGAAGTCTTTTATCATCTTGTCAGCTTCAATAAAATAATGCTGCGAAGGTAAGCTCCTTTGAAAGATGATAAATTATGAAAGGATATAAAAATAAGTAAAAGCATAAGTAGCCGTAACGGTAACCAAATGGCCTATTCAACAATGATCTCAGCCAGGTGTCTTTTTTTATCCGGACCGGTTGCTTCCACCATGCACTTACCAGCACTGGCTGTGTCCGGAAGCCGTAAGAACTGCTTAAGTACACCGCCATGGTGTTGTACAGATAAAGACGAAATTATTTTTCCATCGCCATTCATCACTGTTAAATGGTACACACCTGCCACCGCATTTTTTATGATCAAAGTACATTGGTTATCCGTTACCGGGTTGGGGTACACATAGCAGTTATATTTTGAAAACGGCACAATAAGTTTTGCAACAGAACTGTAAGTAACCACGCCCCTATTATTTATACATTTTATCCTGTAATAATAAGTACCCGGATAAACCGTTGGGTCTGTGCAGGTAAATATTCCGGGTGCAGTGGAGGTAACAAAAGAAAAATTATTCCCATCCATCGAACGTTCCACTGCAAATGAAACAATACCGGAAGTATCTGTTACTCCCCATTGCAGCAAAACCTGCCGTCCGGTATAGGTTGCAGCCAATGGCATAAAGCGGTTTATATTTTTAAACCATAGGCGGAACCGGCTTGTAGCATAGGAATTGGTATCCCCTGTTACTGCAAAGCCGTAAGCTGTGGAATCTATCGCATGCAAAGCCGTAACGGTTTTAGTATACCCATCTTCGAGGCAGGGTGCGACACCCGCCGGCAATGCATCCTGTGCAAAAAAGAATTGCAGCCGGTAATTTTTTTGGCGCAGCCTGGATAAAAAATAATAGATGGTGTCGCCTGCCGATACCGGTCTTCTTCTTTCAATACTAAATAACCCGCCGCCGGCATTTACTGCAATATTCTCTGAAAAATTTCCCAGCTTTTTCATACCGCTAACTTCATCATTTGAAATGGCAGCGTCAAAGTTGATCAACACGCCGTCATTTACTGAAAAACTGCTGTCTGCATTTTCGGCGATCAGTGTTGTATAAAGTTGCCGTACCGGTCTGAAAAAACTATTATTACTAGCTGTTGTTTTTTGATTTTCTTCAAAACGCATAGTGGTGGCGGGCCCTGCATAATCTATAACAATGGCAGCACTGCTTTGTATATCACCGCTGTTATCAATGCTGCTGCTTACACTGCGGTCATATACAGGAAAACCTGCGGCGATGCTGGCTGCTGCGTTATATGACATAGCAACAAAACCACCTACCGCATTGGCACCTGTGATGTTTGGGTCCCATAAATAAAATTCATCTGCAAAACCATTGGCTGCATTTACAGGGTTGGTTACTATTGCATGAAAATTTACAGCTGATGCATAAGGATTTCCCAATACCCTGAAACTGGAACTGCCATTTACAAAAGCGGTACTTAATGGCTGATGGATGATACCGGTATTGATCTTTCCCTTTGGCCGCAATACAGTTGGTGAGGTAATGGCGCTGGTTGCCTGTGACAACAACGTACCCCGGTCGCCCCTTACAAAAAGCATATAGCCAGGCTGGTCTGTTACCACGCCACTGTTGGCAATGCTTCCATCGTTTGTGGCAGAAGGCACACCGTTCCAGCCAGTGCTGTTCATGTACCGGATGGAAGGATTAGCATTTACCCCCTGGTCGTACCCGTTAGTAGAGGGAAAACCAAAAGTGACATGCGTGCCATATCCTGGCTCGGGATTAGAAATAATATTCACATTGGTAACCCTTGGCTTACTGTCCTGCCAGGCATCACTGATTTTGATATTGTCAGCAGCAATCACAGGCGCTGTAAGTAACCGCCATGCCCTTCTGCCGGGGATATATCTTTCAATTACAAATTTGCCGTTGGATCCATAGGTAAAACCGCTTCCCGCCACACCCACCCTTGCCGTGTTGCCGCTGTTGCTCCTGAGTACCAGTTCATCGTTTAAAGTGATATTGCCTGAAACTGGCTGCAAAGCATCGTACACATATAGTTTATTTGCAACAGTTACAGCTCCATTACTTACCGTTATATTCCTCAGTGCGTTGCTCAATGCATCAATGGATGGATCAAACCGGATGCTGCTTGTTCCGTTTCCGTTGAGTAATAAGCTGGCGTTTAAAGAACCTTTTATCAGGCCTGTACCGTTTACACTGCCTCCGTTAATTAGTGTGTTATTACCAAGGTCAATAATATTCGCTGCATTAAGCTGGAGTGCGTTTGCAATTAAAATATCATTTAATAAAACTGCATTGTTATCTGTTGTAAGATTATCAATAGTACTGCCGGCACCACTTAATGATTGTATGCCGGCGCCATTCAGCGTAAGCACACCTCCATTAAATATTTTTCCATTGTTCACCAGGTCTTCCTGCAGCGTAAACAAAGTGCCGGGCAATACAGAAACTGAATCTCCAGGGGCAATATATAATTGTCCGAAGAATTGTAAAGGCAGCAACAATATGATAACAATATATTTCATGGTTGTTTAATTCATCGGAACAGCGGTTAACTGATTTTCTGACCAGAAGTTACTTCCCAACCCATCTAAAGAAAATCCTGCAGGCTGACCGCCTGTATTCGACATTAGTCCCCACACGTAATATCTTTTGGTGGCACCACTGGTATTATTGATAATATTTTGCCCATTAATAACGGCAAACGGCGAAGGGAAACCGATTGATCCACTCATTAAACCCGAACCAATGATGTCGCCTGTAGATATGTTTGCCACGTTTGAACTGCTGAAGGAGGTACGAACCCACATACTCTGCCCCGTTAGCATTGCGCCGCCACTGCCTCCCTGCGACATAAGGTAAGTCCCCAGTACAATCCATTTCCCCGGAGGCAGATCAATATAAACATTCATATATGCAGCGCCCATAGCAGTGGTAAGGTTAACACCGCCGCCAGCAAAAACACCCGTTACGGCGGAAGTAATGGCCGTGCTGTTTACCCAACTTGCAACACCATTGGCATCGCTGCTCAATATCCTTCCGGCAGCCTGTGTACCGTCTGCAATTTTCACTTTGCCTGTACTGGTGTTCATAGTAAAACTCCAGCCGGAGCCTGCACCATAAAAGCCAACGGTATTATCTGATTCATTACCAATAAAACTTTGCAGGGCAGCATTATCGTTGCGATTGAACCAGATACCAGCACTGTTGGATGGATCTCCGCCGCTACGGATACGCATACGGTTATTTACATCTAAAATATATACTGGATTCGTATTGCCGATACCTACATTCCCATCACCCTGCACACGCATGCGTTCGGTAAAATTGGTACTGCTGCCAAAGCCGAAACCAATGTTATCCACCACATCAGCCGCATACAATTGTAAAAGTCCTCCTTGTATGCCCAACCCATAATGGTTGTTGGCATCATTGCCCCATAAAGCAATTTTATTTCCTGCCGTACTTGCAAAAGAAAGTGGACTAACGGGAGTGGTTGTACCAATACCAACATTACCAGTATTGTTATTATAAATATCATTGACATTGGACGACCAGAATTGAGGCCATAAAAGAGAAGGTTCCTGCCAATTGGCGATTCCTGTTGCATTCGATGTCAATACTCTTCCAGTACCTTCAGTACCATTCACAAATTGAAAAAAGCCACCTTGCAAACTAACGTTACCAACTACATTGAATGTTGCATTTGGCGTAACTGTTCCGATGCCCACGTTTCCATTGCTTAAAATAGTCATTGCATTGGATCTGGTGAATGAAGAACTGCCGTTTCCAACCTGGAATATCCTGTCCTGTGTGAGATTATCAAACGGATCATTAAACATGCCTACAACCGTGCCGCCCGGGGAATTTACCCTGTTATTGTATCCAAATGCAGCTGAATATTCCGCTCCAGCATAATTATTCATCCCTATTGCCACCGCCCCCTGGTTTATAGCTTGGGAATTATAGCCCGCTGCAAATGAAAAAATATTACTGGCACGGTTTGCAAATCCAATGGTAGTGGTATAAACCCCATCAGGCTGATTATAATTTCCCAAAGCAATATTCCCATACAAGCCTGTGAGTAAATTGCCGCTGCCTATTACAATGCCCGAATCATTCACCAGGTTGTTTTTACCAATTGCCAAAGTGTAGTTGCCGGAAGTGATATTATTTTCTCCAAAGCTGGTATTGTAATTTCCATAAGCTGCATTACCGTTACCCATAGAAAAATTAGCAAATCCATAGCTTTTGTTATTGATGCCAAACAAAGCGCTGGCCCCACCAGTTGACTCATTTGCCAAACCCATCACTACATCCCCCTGTCCCTTTGCTTTTGTATTGAAACCAACAGCAAAGGAATATATACCAATACTGTCCCTGTCCCAAACTTTGTCGTCGTACGTACCAGGTGGATTGCCAGTAAAAATTCCATCATCTACTAAACCTGCTCTAAAGGCAGCCCTTTGGGGATACCACATCATCCTGACGCCACTGCCCTGTGCAGGCGGGAGCGCTGAAATATTTGCAGGATTAAAAACCGGAGAACCAAAAAGTACAGAGCTGTCGGCCACATGCAAGGTAGCCAGCGGATTACTGGTACCAATACCTACCCTTCCCGTATTACTGTTGTAAATATTATTCCCGCTCTTTATCCAGTTCCCATCATCGCCGCCCATTTTTTTCCATGCTGTTCCGGTCCAGAACATATAAGCGATGCTGTCTGTATCAAATACAATCAAACCATTGGCCGTTGCCGCAGGTGCAATTGCTATCCTCTGCAAAGCACTCATCCTTGGCAACAACACTCCCCTGTTGGTACTATTAATCTGGAAGTAGGCATTGGGATGTGGTGTGGTTACACCGAGACCAATTTGTGCTTTACAATAAAAAAACGTAGCAATAAAAATGAAGGCGATGAAAATCTTTTTCATAACTGAGACTAATTATTAAAATGAAAAAGGTTTGAAACAGGCTTAGATTTGAATGTAAATATGCTAAATGGCAACCTCCGCCGCTATACACGAAAAAGGGGATTTTAACCAGGGGTTCACTCACAGCCTCCCCGGCCGCTAAAAATGAGGATGATACTTTGGGAACAGTTCATAGAAAACTATTTTAAAAATAATTGAAAATGCTATCCCTGTTGATTATTCCGGTTCTAATTAAAATACCGGCACGTTCGCAAAACTGCATTTTAATTCGCCCGCAAAACCATCTGTAAATGTTTCTGTCATGGCGTCGCCTTTTGTAATTGGTTTGAGGCCTTTGTTGAGGACGCCGAAAACAAAATAGCCACTTACTTTTCCATCCTCCACTTTTTCGATCACCAGTTTACAATTGGGTGAGGCAGCGGGTAATTTTCTTTCGAGTGATTCACTCACATAACTTGCCATATGGCCATTAGCTATAACAGGAGAAAATTTGTAGATAAACGGTGTAGCAGCATTACCATAATACAAAACGGCTTCTGTATTTTTTATTTCTGAAAATTTTTTTGTTCCATACAAGGGGTTCTTTTGATTGGCTTCTTTAAAATTGTATGTTTCCGGTTTCAATTTCATATTCACTGTTTCCAGTTCAATTTTAAAATAATTTTCTTTGCTGTTGCCCTCTTCCTTACTGGCAATAAATGTGTACTTATTGTCTGCAGTTTTCATAAACTGTGCATAGGGCAAACTGGCCGTAAGTATTTTACTTTGCAATTTTACCACCGCTATGTCAGAAGCGATACTTGCCGGGGTGCTGGTATTGGCGCCAGTCTTATTTCCTGCAGCAGGTTTGGTATTACCGGCACTCACCCCGGCAGGTTTTACATATACATCGGCTGCCGCTTTAAAAATAAATTCTACTCTCCTGTTCTGCGCCTTGCCTTCTGCACTTTTATTATCGGCAACAGGCTGTGCTTCTCCCCTGCCCTCTGCCGTCAGGTTACTTTCTTCTATACCGTATTGTTTGATTAAGATGGCTTTTACTGCTTCGGCCCTTTGCTGCGATAATTTTTGATTGGCAGCATCATCACCATCACTATCGGTATGACCAATAATTTTAACAGGAGCGGTTGCATCTTTTAAAACTTTGCTTACATCCAGCAGGGCGCCCATACTTTCTGGTTTAAGGCTGGAAGTGCCTGAGAAAAATAACAAATTGCTGATGATTTTCCCCTGCTCAAACTTAGCCCGGGTATCAGGTACATCCTTTGCCACACGGATATTACTTATATAAAAATCAGACCCACCTACACTGCCAAAATTAAAACCCAGCTGGTTAGGTAAGTACTCTTCATTAATGGCAGAAAGGTCATAGATTTTATTTTCGTTCCACCACATGCGAAAGCGCTTGCCCTGCACACACATACTCACATGAACCGGGGTGGTGTTATTATATGGAAGGCTTTGGCTCATATTGTCGGAAATCTTTTTATCCATGCTGTAAAAAATTGCCCGGCTGTTGTTGCCGCCACCAAGGATGGATTCAAAATACAGCACTTTTTTACCGGTTTGCAAAATGCCCTCATCTGTTACCAGGTTGCCACTGGTGTTGAGCAATGCAATATCAATTCGTGGATCGTACGTATTTTTTACAATCAGCAGATCAAATTCAATGGTAAAATTATTACCCCAGCTTTGCTTTTTGTTCCTGGTAATATGTCTTGAACTGGTGGCACTCATCTTTACCCAATTGCCTTCCAGGCCTTCAATAGTTACTGTTTCTGCAGAGTTGGTCGTGATCCATCCTTCAGGTGACTCGCCGATATTATCCTTCTCAAAATTGTCAAAATAAAGGATACTGCTGCCCGGAACAAAATCAAATTTGCTGTATACTTTCAGATCCTTTTTTTCAGTGCCGGCAGAGGAATTATTTTCGTTCTGTTCAGCAGCCGGTGTGTCTTTGTTTTCCGACGCTCCATCTATTTTTTTATCAATGGCTTTGTCTGCAACCTGCTCTGCTTTTTGTTTTATCTTTTTTAGAAACTGGGCCTGAGTGGTTGTAAAACAACAGGCAATCAGTAGCATGCTGATAAATGTTTTCATTATGTGTGACTTTTGATTGTGAATGGTCAATTGCGAATGATGAATAAAAGAACATGCTGTTGTACTGTACATTGGTAAACCGTGCCACATACTGTAAAAAATATTTTATCATGCCCAGGATACTGTGCCTTTCCCAGGTAATTTTCTACTCATACTGCTGATCCTCCTGCTGCCTATGCGCCATCCGGTTTTACATGGCCGTCATTATATTTTATACAAACACCGTATTTTGGTTTCGGCTTAAATTTTTGAACTTCTGCAATACAGGCAGTGATGCACAAATCATTGCAAGGAATATTTTTTCACAACTGAACATTGTAAAAGCTGATTGTATGAACGTTTGTTAGATATTAATTCATTAGCGGCATCTCTTCAGTCTATTCCGGAAACACCTGGAGTACCAGTTGACCGCCCTGGCAAGCACAGTCACCATCTTTCCACACATTCAACTCACCATCAATAGTACTTGTTCTCCTTGTTTTAACAAATATTGAATATGTGCCTGGAGGTAACGAAACAGTTATACCTGTAAAATCTATAGACTGCCCGGGGTAATCGTGAAATTGAAAGAAATTGTCAGCATATCCGACTCTTTGGAAAGCAGCGTTTTTAATTTCTGTAACAGTCTCTGTCCTGGGAGATCCAAAAACATTTGTTGCCAAATAAAGGTGTGTTGTAAATACCACCCTTGATGTTTGTGAAATAGTAAATTGTTGTTCATTGAGACCGGGGATAACCGTTTCAGTAGCTGCCCCGCTTACAAAAACACTGGAATGCTGACTAAAATGAAATGCAGTGGGCTTATTGCTCCATGATACGGCATTGCCATTTCCATTGCTTGTAAGTACCTGGCCTGCATTACCTGCATTTCCATTTACAGACAAGGCACCATTACCCCGGAAGCGAAAACGTTCTGTAAAATTTCCCTGCAGGTTTTCATAACCCATCGTTACATCAGCAGGTTCATAGTCTGTATGAATTCTTAATTCGTTTGCATGCACGCTCAAACCCACATTACCTGCACTGCCTGGATAAAGGGTGATCTTTCTTCCTGTAGATGCAGGAAAAGATAGCGGTGCATTGGGATTGTTGTTGCCAATACCCACCCGGCTGTTAATGGCGTCATAAGTAAAACCCCATCCGGCGGGGCCTCCATAAAATCCAATGTTCTGATTATTTTGAGCACCAACAAAACCAAGCAACCCGCTGTTATCTGCTTTATATATCCATATGCCGGGAGTCTGATTGGGATCCACCGGTACAGTACCGTTTCGCAGGGTAATCCTTCCGTTCAGCAACAGGCCATTTTCACCTGAGTTGATGATACGCATCCTCTCTGTAAAACTGGTGCTGCTGCCATAACCAAAAGCAATATTTGCAGCGGCGGCATCAGAATGAATTTGCAACAACGCTCCTTGTATTCCAAATCCATAATGAGCGCCGCTGTTTCCATACAAAGAAATTTTATCGCCCAATGCGTTTGAAAAACTAAGTGGAAAACCTGGTGATGCATTGCCGATACCAACATTTTGCGCCAACGTTTCAAATGAAAAAAACATCAAAAGCGAAATGACGATAAAATGTTTCATTGCAATTAATTTACCCAACAAATTTGCTGAAATCAAACTGCCCCGGCCATCCCTGAAAAATGGGATATTTATCGTATCGCAAAAAATTCATGTAAAAAGGGGATATATTCCTGCATTATTTCTTTTGTAATTTGTAACACATAAAATATGAAAAGGCTGCTCACTTTACTACTAACCATTATATACATACACACAGCGTCGCAAACGTTGTTGAATAAAGACAGCCTGCTGCAGCTGCTGCCCAAGGCTAAAGAAGACAGTGCTGCTGTATTGCTGTATATCAACCTGGGGCAACAATATGATGGCAGTGAACCTGGAACCGCAAAAATGTATTACAGCATGGCCGGTAAACTGAGCAAGAAAATAAATTTCAAACTGGGCATCATCAAATACATTACAAACTACACGTATGTTCTGAATATGGAGGGCAAGTTTGATTCGGGTTTGTTACTTAACCTGCAGTCGGTAGCATTGTCTAAAGAAATAAAAGATTCGGCCTACCTGGCAAAAACGCTTATTAATACCGGCACATCCTACAGGAGCATGGCTGCTTACGACAAGGCAGTAGAATATTATGAAGAAGGTAAAAAAATATTCGCCCGGTTTGGAGATAAGGAAACAGAAGCTTTGCTGAATGACATACTGCAGGTGCTTTATTCAGATATGCACCAGTACGAAAAAGGAGCAGCTTACGGGGAGAAAGCAGTATCGGAGCTCCGGCAATTTAATAATCCATTTACACTGGCGGGTGCATTAAATAACCTGGGAAACAATTACACCTCTCTTGGAAAGTATGAAAAAGCCGAGGCACTTTTTAAAGAATTACTATTGATGAGTAAAGCTTCCGGCGATAAAAACATGGAGCAAAATGCTTACCTCAATCTTGGCAACAATCTGATACAGCAGGGCAAATACGATGACATCAAAGACTACATGGAAAAAGCACTTGCCCTGGCAAAAGAAATGAATGCTATGGAAAGCCAGGTGATCGCATTAAAGGGATTGTCTTTTTACTATACGTACAAAAAAAATTATGTGTTGGCAAAACAATATGCAGTGGAAGCACTTCCCATCACTTTTGCCAATGATTTTAAAGTGCAAAGAGGCAAAGTATATACCCAATTATCCAATCTTGCTTATGCAGCACAGCAGATGCAGGAGGGTGAGCGGTATGCAGCTTTGAGTAATGCAATCGGCGACAGTATCCTGAATGAAACGCTTCAAAAAAATGCCCAGGAGCTGGAAACAAAATATGCAACGGCAACTAAAGAAGCACAAATAGTAAGGTTAGAATCTGATAAAAAATTGCAGCAGTATGCTATCAAACAAAAAAATAATCTTAATTATATTTTAGCTGCAAGTGCATTGATCATGCTGGTAGTATCCATGCTGGTATACCGGAACTACCAGCACCGGCAAAAAATTCAGCAACAACGCATTTCCGAATTAGAAAAAGAAAAACAACTCACCGCTACGGAAGCTGTGCTAAAGGGCGAAGAGCAGGAACGGACCCGGCTGGCAAAAGACCTGCACGACGGATTAGGTGGCATGCTCAGTGGCATTAAATATTCATTCGCAAATATGAAAGGGAATTTAGTAATGACCGCCGACAACGTTCAGGCCTTTGAACGAAGCATGGACATGCTTGACAGTTCGATAAAAGAAATGCGCCGGGTGGCCCACAACCTGATGCCCGAGGCGTTGGTAAAGTTTGGACTGGAGGTTGCATTAAAAGATTTCTGCACCGATATCAATCAAAGTGGTGCCATAAAAGTAAATTACCAGTCAATTGGGCTGGAGGGAGCTGATATTCCGCAAACAACTGCCATTGCTATTTACCGCATTGTGCAGGAATTGCTGAACAACAGCATCAAACATGCAGCTGCCACTAATGCTATTGTGCAACTTACCAAATCGGGCAACAATATTTCACTCACCGTAGAAGATGACGGAAAGGGGTTTGACACTTCAATACTGGATGCATTAAAGTTGCAGCCTGGTGAACGAACAGAACGGGGTATAGGATGGGACAATATATTGCACCGCATTAATTTTTTAAAAGGTAAACTCGATGTAAATTCACAACCAGGTAAAGGGACGTCGGTGCTGGTGGAACTGACTGCATAATTTTTTGAGACAAGGCACTGTTTAATTACAGTTAAACAAATGGGCATGAAAACAAAAGTATTTATCACCGATGATCATTATATGGTTATTGAAGGCATTCGTTCATTACTTCAAAATGAAAAAGAGATTGAATGGATGGGGCATGCCAGCAATGCAGAATCCTGCCTGGCTTATTTGCAAACGCATCAACCCGATGTGATTTTAATGGACATCAATATGCCTGGCATGAGTGGAATTGACCTGTGCAAAATTGTTAAAGAAAAATATCCCCAGGTGTTTGTAGTAGGCCTCAGCACTTTCAACCAACAGAGTTTTATTCATAAAATGATGGACAACGGCGCCAGCGGGTATGTATTAAAAAACGCCACACAACAGGAATTAATGGAAGCTATTTCAACTGTTGCAAAAGGCAAAACATATTTAAGTGATGAAGCCGCCTTTGCACTTAAAAAAATTGAAACCCCCGGAATGCCATTGATAACAAGACGGGAGAAAGAAGTACTGGAACTGATAGCCGAAGGACTGACCAATATTGAGATCGCAGAAAAATTATTTATCAGCAGTGCTACCGTGGATACACACCGTAAAAACCTGTTAATAAAATTTCAAACCAAGAATACCGCATCGCTGGTAAGGACTGCCATGCAGTTACAGTTGATCTGATCAACCCACCGGGATCTCCACCAGCACCGAAGTGCCTTTTCCTTCTACAGAGCGAATATCCGTTTTGCCATGCAGCAGTTTAACCCTTGCCTCCACATTACGTAAACCGATGCCGTCATTTTCGTGTACCAGCTGTGCATTAAAGCCTCTGCCACTATCCTCCACCGTTACTGTGAGCATTCCATTGGTATAACTTAATTGCACTACAGCTTCAGTGGCTCCTGAATGTTTTACGATATTCTGCACCAGCTCCTGAACAACCCGAAAAACATGAAAAGCCTGTTCACCGGATAAACCGGGTGGTTGTTCCACAATGCTCTCAAAAGCAATATTGATCTTTGCTGTAACACTGGTGGCATTGCAATAATTTTTAACAGCAGCTACAAGTCCCTCTTCCAGCAACTCGGCCGAAAACATACTGTGCGACACGGCCCGCAGGTCTTTTATCGACTCGTCTAATTTGCCAATGGTGTAACCAAATTTTTGCTCCTGATCTGTATTCAGTACCACTTCATTTTTGATGGCACTGAAAGAATGTTTGATACCGCTAAGCATACTTCCAAGACCATCGTGCAGTTCCCTTGCCATCCGGATACGCTCCTGCTCCACTGCCAGTTCTTTTTCCATTTCAACCTTTTGCTTCTGCAGTTTCGTATGGAGATAATTTTTTACAAACAGTACTATCAACAGAATAATTGATGCTGTTACCAACAAACTGAACCACCAGGTTTGCCACCAGGCCGGCAGCACAGAAATGGGCAGTTCGAAAATTTTATCCGCCATTACCCCATCTGCATTAAACGCCTTTACTTTTAAAATATAATTCCCAGGCGGAAGATTTGCATACCGGATAAAAGATTTGTTGGGTGCCGTCACCCAGCTTTTGTCATAACCCTCAAGCGTATACTTTGTATAAGCAGCAGGGGCATTTACGTAATCGATCACCGTAAACTGAAAGGCGAGTGTATTTTGTTTGTAACCAACTTCAAGGTTTGTAAGTTCATCATCATTTATATTACCGGAATACAAACTGTCTTCAACCAGTACAGTACTAAGGACCAATGCAGGTGAACCTTTAAACGGCCGGAGTAATTGTGGATCAAAACTGTTCAGGCCATTCACACCACCAAATAATATTTCTCCACTGCCTGCCTGGCAAAATGAATAGGTATTGTATTCATTGCTTTGCAGTCCATCTGCAGCAGAGAATGTTTTTACTGATCCGTCTGACGGGGTGAACCTGCTGATGCCTGCATTGGTGCTCAGCCATAAATGATTTCCATGAGGCACTATACCATATATGTACTGGTTGCTTAATCCATCACTGCTTGTAAATAAACGGCTGACAGATGTAGTTGCTGTATTAAATTTTATCAGACCAACAGTGGTACCTATCCACAATAAACTATCTGAAGTGTTACTAAAACATTTAATGCTGGCCTGTAATGAAAAACGGTTCAGGGTTTGCAAAGAATCGCCCTGCAATTGATACCTGCCAAAACCCTTAAAAGCCTTAGAAATAAATAAGTCACCATTGCGGTGCTGGTAGGTGGTAAGATAAACATCCGCCGCATTAGCACCTTTCAGCAAAACGATATCCAGCCTTCCTTTATTTTTTGTTGCATGATACAAACCCGCATTGGAGGATAATAACAAACTCCCATCCTGCAACCGGCATATATAATTGTACTCGCGGGCAGCGGGAAGATTGCTTCCGGAAAAACTGTCAGGAACAACTTTGATTACTCTTTTGGAAACCGCATTTATTGAAAATAAACCTGCGAAAGTTGCGGCCCATACGGTATTGCCATCCGCACATAAATGTTCTGTTGCAGAAGGCAACCCGTCTTTTATCACCTGCTTTATTTTTTTATCGGGGTCAAGAACAATGATGCCGCCTGATTGTGTGGCACACCAAATTTCATTGTTTACAGTAACGATGGAACGTAGAAAATTGTCCGTTCCTTCCTTTAAAGCTTCCGTTTTACTGATGTACTGGTTAAAATGAAACTTATCAAGATTGGTATAATCCACTCCTTTGCCCCAAACAGATATCCATAGATTGCGGTTATTATCCGTGTAGATATAACTGAGCTGGTTACCCGAAAGCGAATAATCATTATCAGTGCTGCTTACAAAATGCTGCAGGAAATTCCCGGCACTGTCAGCTTTTATTAATCCGTTGTTCAATGTACCCGCCCATACTGTACCAGTATTGTCAATATGCAGCGATGAAATATTCTGGGATTGTAAAGAAAACAGTTTACGGCAGTCTGCAGGATCATTAACTGCACAACGGTACAAGCCATTGCTGGTGCCCACCCAGCAGTAGTTATTATCGGATTGCAGGGAATTAATTACAGCGTCATCAATGGCCAGTTTGAAACTTTGCCAGCTTATGTTACCTGTTGACACGCTGCCTTTATAAAGTACAGCACCTGCATTAGATGTTGCGAACAGCATCTGTACCGGCTGGTATAGCTGCCGCGGAAAAACCTTCACATTAACATTAGTTCCTGAAAGTACCGAGTTGAGTTTGGTAAACTTTTTTTGCCCAGGGTCAAAGATAAAAATATCAGTACCCGATTGCAACCAAACCCTGTTGGCATCATCAATATAAAAAGGAGAGCAAAACTGCTCCGCTACATTGGCCGCTGTTTTATAACAGTGAAAACGGCCGGTTTTGCGGTTGTAAAAATTCAGTCCTTCATTACTCCCGATCCACATATTGGTGGACTTATCTTCTAAAATATTGAGAAACAGCGTACCTTTTATTCCATCCGCTGCTGCTGCAACAGCGTAGTATTTTTTACAGTCGATACCATCAAAACGGTTAAGCCCGTCAAAGGAACTGATCCAGACAAAACCTTTGGAGTCTTTATAAATGCAATTGTTTACGCCTTGTGATAAACCATTGTTTACAGAAAGGTGATTGAAATACAGCTGCTGGGAGTTTACATCGAGGCAGCAAAGCATTATCAACGATAAAAGTATTTCCCTCATTGGGTTTTAGTTTAAAGCGTTTTATGCTGCTCTGCCGCTGCTGTGAAATAATTATTGAAGTGCATTATGCATCCAGCAACCCCTTTTCTATGGCAACCTTTACAAGTCCCGCTATATTTTTTACTCCCAGTTTCGTCAACAAACTGGCCCGGTGTGTCTCTACCGTATTAACCGATATGAACAATGCACCGGCAATTTCCTGTGTGGTCATTTCTTTCATGATTAGTTCCAGCACTTCTTTCTCTCTGCGGGAAAGCTTAGGAATATAATCGCTGCCAGCTGTTGTTATATCAAGACTGTTTTGCAGTAATACTTTTTCAATATCCTTGTGCAGGTATTTGTTACCATTTTTAATAGCCTCAAGGCAATCCCACAACTCAGTGCGCTGCATATTTTTAAGCATAAAACCATGTGCGCCGTTCCTCATAGCATTTTTTATAACAGCAGGCTGTGTTAAACCCGTAAGTATAATAATTTTCAGCATTGGATATTGCTTGCTGAGTTGCCTGCACAGATCAATGCCATCTTCGCCGCCCAGGTTGATATCAAGTAATAAAAAAGCCGGTGTACTATTTTCCTGTATGTACTGCCGGAATTGCTGCGAAGTATTAAAACCGCCGGCAAAAGACCAGGATGGATTGCTTTGTACAATCGTTTCAATGGCTTCGGCAATCAACTGGTGATCATCCAGAACGGCGATGCTGTTATCAGGCTGCATTTTTATCAAGTTGAATTTCGATGTATACAGAGGTTCCTTTTTTTTCTTCAGAACGTATATCCAGTGAACCATTTAAATAGGACACACGTGACTGTATGTTGCTAAGGCCAATCCCCGCTTTACCATGCTGACCCGGTGCAAAACCTTTTCCGTTATCTTCCACAGTAATCGCCAGCTTTCCTTTATCCTGGTGCAACTGAATCAATGCTTCTGTAGCACCTGCATGTTTTACAATATTGTTTACCAGCTCCTGTATAATGCGATAGATACTTAATGCTGCCGGCTGATCCAGTTGTTGCTGCATACCAACCGATTCATAATCCAGCTGCAATAACTTACTGTCCCTAATGGACCTGCAATATTCCGTTAAAGCTTCATCCAGGCCATAGCGCAATAATGTTTCTGGTAACAGGTTGTGTGCGATGCGGCGGCTTTCACTGGCGGCCTGGCTCACCAACTGGGCGGCTTTCACTTTGTTTTCATGCGAGGCTGTTTCATTATTTGTTTCCACATTGCTTATCTGCATTTGTGCAGCCGCCAATATGCCACCCAATCCATCATGCAACTCACGGGCAAGCCGGTTCCTTTCTTTTTCTTCACCTGTCATTAATGCTTTTAGTAAAGAAATATCCTGTTCCTTTTTTAAACTGATCAGTGATTGCTGGTAATTTTTTCTGCGATAATAAAACAACAGCAATAACAAACTTATTACCAATGCTGCAGCCAATAAGGTAAATACAAGGTTTCGTAAACGGCTGTTTTTGGCAGCAATCAGTAATTCCTGTTCTGCTATCTGCTTTTCCTTTTCAGCCGTTTCATACTTAATATTCAAATCATTTATCTGCGCCATCGACTGGTGAGTGAGAATAGAATCGGAAATATCCACGTATTCATTTAAAGCCTCGTAAGCAGATTTATAATCGCCCTTTTCTTCATTGATAACATACAACAACTGAAAGGATTTTTTCAACATGGCAAAATCACCCATCTCCACAAAAATATCTTTGGATGCTTCTGCAATTTTCAATGCCTCCTCCATTTTTCCAGCGTTAAAAACAGCATAGCTTTTTACTTGCAACAATCCACCCAAACTATATTTGCTGGGCATTTTCAAAGCAATAGCTTCGGCCTTTGCAAATGCTTTATCCGCATTTTTAAAATCCCCGGACCGGGCGTAATAATCGGCTTCGTTTTGCCAGATAATATAATTCAACTCCAGGTTTCCTGGATATTTTTCACCCACGGGTTTTGCCCGGTTATTCCAGTAAAATGCAGAGTCGATATAGATAGTTGACCCGGCTACAAAGGTTCTTGACAAACTACAGGTGAGGGTAGCGGCTTCTTCTTCAAAACCGCCGGCGGTATACATGTCTATCGCCCTTTTAAATTGCTTTTTTACTTCAGCAATCTGTCGGCCCTGGAAAGCAACTGCTCCTATTCCGTGGTATCCTTTGGCCTCGTAATATTTATTACCAATGGCTGATGCCAGGTTGATCACTTCCTGGAAATGGTTTGTAGCTTCTGCCAATTGGGTTTGATGAAGCATCCCAAAAGCTTTTTGCACCAGTCCTTTTATTAACCACAAAGTATCTTTCCCGCCATTTTGTAAATCCAGTAGTGAATCAGCATGCTTGACAAGGGCAGTATAGTTTTTTGACTTATAAAACAGCTCACCCAACAACCAGTAATATTCTCTTTTAAGTTCAATGGATGTTGAAGGTGTTATTGCTGCCCTGGTATTTTGCAAAGTATCAATCCCTGGTTTCGATTGATTGGAAAGAAGGAAACCATTGGCGGCTTTCAATGTGGCTTGCAGCACATCAGCATTATCCTGTTCGCTCACAGGATTACTTTTTTTATGTTGTGCAGTTATGCTGGTGAAAGAGAAAACGGATAAAAATATACCAACTATAATTTTTGTCATGCTCATATTAAAAAAAGTAAGGCTACAAAATCTGGCTGCACTTAAGGCACTTCTTCCACAATAACTAACCCAATCAGCAGTACCTGCAATTTGCCTTTTTTGTCCCGGAAAACCATGAATTTATTTTTTCACGGAAAACCATTACAAAAAACTGTGCGCTTTAAAAGAGTTTTGTAATTGAATGTAAACATTACAATACTCATGTTATTAAAACGCTCAGTATGAAAATCATTTGCTCCATTATTGCCCTGATAGTGTCGTCTTTTATTGCAGAAGCCCAAATAATAGATGCTAAACAAGCGGCCAAATCAAAAGTAGAAAACAGAGCCAACAACAAAACGGAAGAGGCAATAGATGAAGGCCTGGATAAAGTGGAACAAGGTATCAAGGGCATCTTTAAAAAGAAAAAGAAAAAAGAATCTACCGTTGACGAAAACAGTACTGAAAAGAATGCCGGCAACAGTGAAGTTAACAACAGTAATACTGCAGGCACAGCAGCTACAGCATTCAAATTATATTCGAAGTTTGATTTTGTACCTGGAGAAAAAGTTTTGTACTACGACGATTTTGCCAGGGTGGAAACAGGGGATTTTCCAGCTGAATTTAATACCGATGCCAGCGGTGAAGTGATAACACTGGAAGGCAAACAAGGCAAATGGCTGAACCTGACAAAAAACGGCAGTTTTATACCAGAGAATATAAACGAACTAGCGGAAAATTTTACGCTGGAATTTAATGCAGGTATCCAGGGAACTGTCTCTAATAACCTGTTAGGTTTTGGTTTCAACTTTAATACAGACAAAAGCAAATTGATGACATACCGTTTTACATCGGGTTCGTTTTTATACCTGCACCCGGGAGCCAAAACAGCCAGTGTTGGTGTAGAAGCAGAAGGAAGCCCTGCTATTAATAATGATTTTAAAATGGAACAATGGGATGACGAAAGCAACAATTTTGCCCGTGTATCCCTGTGGAGGCAGAAAAACAGGCTGAGGCTCTACATCAATGAAACCAAAATGATGGACATTCCCAGGTTTTTCGCTGAAAATAAACCGTACTACCTATCGCTTTTCAGGGACTTTTTTAATGACTGCAATTTCTTTTTGACTGATATAAAATATGCCGTAGGTGCAGCAGACACCCGTAATAAACTCATCAGCACCGGTAAGTTTTCTACAACAGGTATTTTGTTTACCGTTAACTCAGACAAGATAAACCCATCCTCCTATGGCACGTTAAAAGAGATCGCTGATGTATTAAAAGAAAATGCTTCGGTGAATATAAAGATCACGGGCCATACCGACAGCGATGGTGATGAAGGCGCTAACCTGTTGCTGTCTCAAAAAAGAGCTGCCGCTGTAAAACTGGCATTGTCATCACAGTTTGGCATAGACGAAAACAGGATGCAAACGGATGGAAAGGGAGAATCAGCCCCTGCTGAGCCAAATACCAGTACACAAGGCAAGGCCAACAACAGAAGAGTGGAGTTCACCAAACTGTGAAAGCGTTGATGAGTCAAAAAGTTTTCATAAACTCCTTTTCCGGTTTTACTAAAAACACCCGGCATAACTGTTCAGTATGAAAAAAGCGCATTTTACTGTTGCACTTTTTACTGTCATACATAAATTGTGTACCCAGGTATTGGAGCCAATACACTTCATCCAGGCGGGCAAATATCACCTTCCCGCCGGCCGGTTCCTGCTAAAATTACCTGGCCTTTTGCCATTTGGATGTCCACGCCCGTTATTGGGATGCGAGTGATGTCCTTTTCTATATTCCGGGCCTTCGCCAAATTGCTCAGGTATTTTTTCTTTGGGTACCTCTTTGCCAAGTAAGCGCTCAATACTTTGAAACTTGCGCTGCTCTTTTTCACTGATAAATGTAATGGCGGTTCCTTCTGCCGCCGCCCTTGCTGTTCTGCCAATGCGATGCACATAATCTTCGCCATCATGCGGCACATCATAATTTATTACCAGCCCAATATTATCAATATCAATACCCCGGCTTAAAATATCAGTAGCTATCAGCACTTTTAACCGGCCGCTTTTAAAATACATCAGCACTTCTTCCCGCTTATCCTGTTCCAGGTCGCTGTGTATTTCATCTACTGCCAGCTTGGTTCTTTTTAATTCCCTTGTTAATTGTTTTACAGCCTGTTTGCTGCTGCAAAACACCAATACAGATGAAAACTCTTTTTGATGAAGGATGAATTTCACTAATGGTATCTTCTGCGCTTCATACACTACATAGGCAAGCTGTGTTATTTTTTCGTTTGGCTTGCTGATAGCAATATTTATTTCCGCTGGATTGTGCAGTATCTTTTTTGCCATCTCCCTGATCCTGGAGGGCATAGTGGCACTAAACAAAAGATTTTGTCTTTTTGCCGGCAATGCATTGATGATACGCATGATGTCATCATAAAAACCCATATCAAGCATACGGTCTGCTTCGTCCAGTACCAAATATTTCAGGCCGCTGAATTTTACATAACCCATATTGATATGTGCGATCATTTTACCCGGTGTACAGATCACTACATCGGCACCCATACTCAGGGCTTTTTTCTCCTGAACAAAAGCACCACCATCGCCACCACCATATACCGCAATAGAGCTTACACTGGTGAAATACGACAGGCCCTCCATATGTTGTGCAATCTGTATGGCCAGTTCCCTGGTGGGCACAATGATCAATGCGGTGATGCTGTGCTCATCAAAAGGAGTGGAGAGAATATTATTAATGAGCGGCAATAGAAATGCGGCGGTTTTACCGGTGCCTGTTTGTGCCGACGCTATCACATCTTTTCCTTCAAGTACTAAAGGGATCACGAGTTCCTGTACCGGGGTTGCATCTTCATATCCTGATGCTTCGATGCCTTCTGACAAGCGGCTGTCGAAATTAAATGCTGAAAATTTCAAAACTGTAGCTTAAATGATGAATTGGTTTTTCACAAGATGATAAAAATAGGCATAATCAGGCAGAAAAAAATTGTTTAAAATATTTCGGCTTTTGCACAATAAATTTTTTAACCCGGAGTTATAGCCTCACAATCCCGTACCAGCATCAGCAGGCGCAAGCCTGTACAAGATCAATAAAAACCCCGTCTATGAAAACCATTAACAAAAACACCCCGATTTCTGCCGTAGTTCAACAAGTAATAAACAATGCCACCAGCTGGATAGGACACCGCCGCGACAATGACGATGTGATATCAGGTCAAACTTTTATTGCGCCTGCAGAAGGTGATCTTGCAGCGATTGAAATTTTTTCAGCCCTTGTTACAAAACCCGGCAAAGTAATTATGACCCTGCACAATTTCGACAGGGATCAAAAATGCTGGGGGCCAGCATTAAAAACCACCAGTATCAATATTAAGAGTAATGAAGCCGGCAGGTGGCTGGCATTTGACATGCCTGGTATGCATCTTGATAAGGGTGCTTCCTATGGTTTTCGTATACAAAGCCCTGATACCTTGATCGGCGTGGGTGAAGCGGCAGGCAACCTTAGCAAGCCACCGTTTAGTTATGGCCAGGAATGGCAGTTTACCAATGAAAAAAGTGAAGGAAAGTGCTTTTCCTACTTCAGCCTTGCATTTAAAGTAGATATGAAGGCAGCCTAGGCGTTGGCGGTTCTTATGCAGCAGGTGCTTCAGCTGAAGCAGTTATCATAATAGATGCTAATAAACCATAGCAGGTTTCCCAGGCTTCTTTTACTTCTGGTGTCCAGTCTTTACCCAATCCTTTTTCCAGTGTCCATAATAAGGATTCTCCCACAGCCGTATAATGCTCCGGTTTTACGCCATAGCCAGTATGGCGCTGTGCCATGGCTGCAATATCGCCTGTAAGCTGCTCCAGCTGATCCAGCCTTATTACAATAATCGTTATCATGTCGATCAGCTTATTGTATTGCTGGCTCATGTCTTTTGGAAACATTTTTTTCACAGATGGATGGTCAGCAAATAACTTGCTGTAAAACAAATCCCCTACAATGGCGGGATCTATATTGCGAAACAACTTCCAGCTCTGCTTTACCAATTTTATCTGTTCCTGCGTCATAACTGTTCCTCCGTTTAATTACCATACAAAAGTGAGCATTTAATTTTTTTAAGTGAAAAAAGATTCCCTGAAGTGCAGCTTTTTTTAGTTGAAATGTATTAGGGATAATGACTATGCTTGTTTTTTCCTTACATCACCTGTAATTCGCCAGCAACCGTTTCCAGCTAAAAAGCCACCCGGTAAATGCAAAATACCGCCTGATAATAACCACTTCCTGTGCTTTCGTGCAGCGAATAGTTTTACATAATTGAAAGAAAATAAACGCTATTAAAAAAGTATTGACATGAAAAAGACACTCCTTGCGGTTTCAGTAACTCTTGCAGCCATCCAAATGCAGGCACAAAACGTGGGCATAGGTACCAATACCCCAGCAAAAAAATTGTCTGTAAGAGGCACTATTGTGGTTGACCATGATGAAGAAAACAACGGTAGTATGGACAGTGCCAGTTTGTTGTTTGGGAAAAACGGACTGGTTGGCATCACCAGCAACAAATTGTTTGGGCTCAACAGTGGCGGTATTGATTTATGGACAGCAGGCTTCCGTCGTTTTTCCATCAATAACAATGGCAATACCGGGATAGGCATCCTTCCCAACAATAATTTCCGCTTACAGGTAAATGGAAAATTGAATGCAACAGGAAATATCAGCACTGATGACAGTCTTTATGTAAATGGAGGAATGGCTGTTGGTACCAATAGTACAAACGGATACAGGTTAAGGGTAGATGGCACGAGTCGTTTTTCTGCAAATGCGTATATGGATGGCAGCCTCATGGTGAGTGGCTTGCTGGAAGCAGACGGCGGGGCCATCGTGCTGGGAACTTTGGAAGGAAATGCAATAAGAGCCAACAATACCCTGCGTGTGGGGGATTACGCAGCCATTGGCGGGTTACTCGATTCAAATTTCAGGCTGCGGGTGTATAATGGCTCCAGCCGGTTTGGTGGCAGCGTGGAAGCTACAGGCAATATGACGATTGGTGGCACACTGGATGAAACCTACCGGCTGAGAGTAATAGGTGGCAACAGCCGCTTTGGTGGTGATGCACAAGTTACAGGCCGTATGGCTATTGGAGGTGACATGGATGATAACTACCGGCTGCGGGTATACGACGGCAACAGCCGCTTTGGTGGAAATGCCGAGGTAACCGGCCTGCTGGATGTAGGTGGAAATATCAACTTAACGGGGCAACTGAATGCCGGCAGTGTAAATGCCACTGCCATTTCAATTGGAGGCAAGGGGGCAGCCAGAAGCGACGGGCCGTCACCATTGAGGATTGGATTTAACAGCAAGACAGTGGATGTAACCATTCCGGGAGGTGCCACGATTGAATATACAGTGAATATTACAGACTTTACAGGAGATAATGATGATGTGAGGGTAATGGTAAGCCAGTTTCAAACCGCTTTTGGCAGCTCGATAGATGCGTGGGAAAGAATGCTGATCACCGTGTCAAATGTAGACGCTGCTGCCGATACCTGTAAAATAAATATCCACAATACGGGAGGCGGCCAGTTAACCGTAAAAGGCACTATCTATCTCACTGCCATTGCAAAAAATTAAGCAGACAATGATGTAAGAACCGGTACTGCGGCTGTAATTTATTATTAAATGCTATCCGTTTACGTTATGACAGAAAAACAAATTGAACTGATACGTCAATCCTGGCTGCTGGTGAAGCCTGCATCCAAAGAAGCGGGTATAGCCTTTTATGAAAAGCTTTTTGCGGCTGCTCCCGGCATCAGGCATTTATTTAAAAAAGATGTGACCGAACAGGCAGAGAAATTAATGAACATGCTGAGCTTTGTAGTAAGTAAACTCGACGGGCTGGAGGGTATCATTACAGATATAACAGCATTGGGTGCAAGACATCACCAGTATGGCGCCAAACCGGAGCATTATGATGTGGTAGGCAATTGTCTTATCGAAACACTAAAGGACGGGCTGGCAGAAAAATGGAACACGGAATTGCAACAGGCATGGATAGCCGCTTTCACAATTATCAAAACAGCAATGGTGGCTGCACAGAAAACAGGTAGTTGTACAAACGAAATAATTAAAGATGCAGCAGCCTGTAATGGTAAGTATAGTCAACACAATTTAAAAAGCTGATGAAAGCAGGTACTCAGAAAGCTTAACCCAATATGCAAACAGAAATTAAACTACTAACTACAGGGAATACTAAAGCCTTTGAAGACTTGTTGCATATTTTCAAAGAGGCATTTGAAATGGATGACCCATTGATACCGGGTGAAGAATACCTGGAGACCTTATTGCGCAAAAAAGATTTTTTAGTATTTGTGGCCCTTCAAAACAATACGGTTGTTGCAGGTTTAACTGTTTATGTGCTACAGCAATATTTTTCAACCCGGCCGGTTGCGTTTATTTATGATATGGCTGTTCACAAACCGCACCAGCGAAGGGGAACCGGCAGCAGGCTACTGGAAGCAACAGTAGAATTTTGCCGGACAAGTGGCTTTGACGAAGCATTTGCAGAAGCAGATGCAACGGATGCGCATGCAGTAAATTTTTACAGGAAAACAAAATATACAAATGTTGTAAGTGCCCTGCAATTCACTTACCACACAAACAAAATACTTCCTGGTTAAAGCTGCCTGTTTCAACACAGTTGTACTGCAGGAATGGCGTGCTGGTTTTTGGATGGAAAACAATGTATATTTATCTGTAAGTATTGTCAGCAGATTGAAAGGAATAAAAAATAAAAAATATCATTTTTTGACACTTATACTGTTGCTGCAGTTACAGGCTGCAGCACAGTTACCGGAGTATCATGTAAAAATGCTAAGCGACCAGCAAGGTCTCAATGCCGCCGATGTTGTCAGTTTGACGAAAGACAAAAAAGGATTTTTATGGTTGCTGTCACAAAGTTTTATTCAGCGCTTTGACGGAAGGGTGGCCACAAAATTTGAATTTACTGAAACGGTAACGCATGTAATGGCAGACAGTAAAGACAGGAAATGGGTATTGGGCCGTTTCGGTGTTTTTCTTTTTAAAAATGACCATGAAGGATTTACGCCCATCGGCATCACCGGGGCTAAAGGAAATATGCCGGTATGTATGTTCGAAAAAGGCTCCATATTGTTCCTCCTTTTGTCTGATGGCCTGCGCCAGCTGGATGAAACTTCCATGCAATTCGTACAAACAAACAAGCCCCTTTTTTCCTTTTCAAAAAAAATACAGGATCTCTACAGCATCTACCGGCATACTTTATTTGTGTCAACAGGCGACAGCCTGCATGCAGTGAATATTACCACAGGCAAAATAAATTCCCTCCCCTTCCGTGCACCCTATTTTATACTTGGCACCGGTGAAGATGAATTGCTGGTAAGTAATTGGGATTCACAAACCTGGCGCTGCAACTTCATTACAGGTGAGAAAAAAGAAATTGTACCAACGGATATCAACAACTCACCAGGCGCCGTATTTGTCAGGTTTTTTGGCGGTGTGCACATGAAAGCAAACCGCTTCCTTTTGTCTTCCAATACGGGAGTGGTGGAGTATAACAATCTTTCAAAACAGTTTAACCAGCCGGTTATCTATCACAAGGGAAGACCGGTTACCAGCAACACATCCATCAAGCATTTTTTTCATGATGATAACGGCAATGTGTACATGACACATGCAGACGGCATTTGCTTTTTCAATAGCAATACCGGTATCATACAGCATATCAGGGACTACAGCTGCAATGGTAAAAATTTTCCTGATATTGATACCAGGGGTTTTGCAGAAGACCATGCAGGCAGGATATGGATAGCAACGGTAGCAGGTATCGCCGCACTGGATATGGCTACTGGGGAATTACAAACCTATACGCCCTCCTTATCAAAAGATGGCATCAATTTTCCGAGCATCCGCTACCTGCTGTTTGCAAACAACAAATTATGGACAGCTACCGGGGGCAAAGGTCTTTGGCTGATGGACACCGCAACAGGCAGATTTATACGACCCACGTTTGCCAAAGACAGCAATGGCATTAAAACAGCTAATGCATTGAACGAAGATTTTATTTGGAAAATGGAAGCGCTTACGAACGGCAATATCTTCATCGCCGGTGGCAGCCATTGTTACCTGGTTAACAGCAATACGTTCGAAGCAAAAATGCTGGACATGCCCGTCAGGCATGGTCCCAGCCGCAGTGCCCTGCAGGATAGCGAAGGACGCATCTGGCATGGCACCACCCGTGGAGTGTATTGTTATGATGCCAATTTTAAACTACTCTTTGCTGTGTCCGACTCATTGCCCGACAAGCGGGTAGCGGCGATTAGTGAATGGGCGCCGGGACATTTTTTTATTGGTAGCAAGGGGCTTTATGAAATAAAACTACAAGGCAATGCGATCACCCTCTTTAGAAAAGTGGAAGCAGTACCGGCGAACCGTTTTATTTACTGCCTTCAAAAAGATAACCACGGGGATATTTGGCTGGGAACAGACGCAGGCCTGCTACGGTATAAACCACTTTTAAACGAATCAGTAATTTTTGACGCAGCGGATAATATACAACCACAAGCCTTTAACAGCAATGGATTATTTCTTACAACAACCGGGATGATCTTTGCAGGAGGCAAGGCAGGATTCAACTTTTTTCAACCTGCAGAAATAAATAAAAACAGCAGCGACCTGCATCCGTTTGTTGTGTCGGTTTCTGTCGGAAATGACGACTCCATATTTTTCAAAACCGGCGGGCCATACCAGGCTGATTACTTTAACCGCAGCTTTGTAATCCATATCAGTGCTCCGGAATACCTCCGTCCTTATGAACTCCAGTTCCGCTACCGGCTGAGACAAAACGAACCCTGGATCAGCAATGGCAACAACGGAACAGTAAGAATGAATAACCTCCCGTCAGGAATGTATCAATTTCAGCCATCTGTAAGTTATGATGGGAAAAAATGGTTTGATGCTGATGAGATCGTGTGGCTGCAGGTACTAAAACCCTGGTGGCAGCAATGGTGGTTCAGGCTGATGGTACTTACAAGCATTGCCGCAATTGCAACTGCCTATTTTCAATATAAAAAACGGCAACGCATAAACGCAATCCATCAGCAAACGATCGACTACTTTGCCAACTCTGGCCATGAACACGGCAGCACAGCTGATATCTTGTGGGATATTACCCGAAACTGTATCTCCAGGCTGGGTTTTGAAGACTGTGTAATATATATGCTGGATGAAGACAGGCGGATGCTGGTTCAGCGTGCCGCCTATGGTGCTAAAAGTCCCAGGAAATTTGAAATACTCAACCCTATAGAGATCCCTTTAGGAAAAGGTATTACCGGTTATGTTGCGGAAAAGGGCCTGGCAGAGATCGTTAACGATACTTCCAGAGACAGCCGCTATATGGTAGACGATGAGGTAAGATTTTCAGAAATGGTGGTACCGATCATTCACAATGAAAAAACGATCGGCATCATTGATTCAGAGAACAGGCAGAAAAATTTTTTTACAAAAAAACATTTGGAAACACTGCAAACCATTGCCTCTATCTGTGCCGCAAAATTATCTGTAACGATGGCGGTTGAGCGCATGCAACTGGCCATACGACAGGTGGAAGAGGTGAACAATAAAATGATGGAGACGCAATTCATCAACCTGCGGCTGCAGATGAACCCTCATTTTCTTTTTAACTCGCTGAATTCTATCCAGCACCTGATCGTTTCTCAACAAACGGATGAAGCATATAAATACCTGTCGGTCTTTTCCAGCTTTCTGCGTTCTGTGCTGCAGTATGCCGACAAAACATTTATCACGCTGGATGATGAACTGAAAATGCTTAATATGTATATCCGGCTGGAGTCGCTGGGCTTTGATGCCAGTTTCCGTTACGAAGTAAAGGTTGATGAGAGTCTTGATGCTGAAGATATTTTAATACCGCCACTGATGATACAGCCATTGGTGGAAAACGCCATCTGGCATGGACTGCTGCACAAAGAAGGAGCCAAACATTTTTTGGTATCCTTTATCAATGAGCAGGATGACAACCTGGTTTGTATTGTGGAGGATAACGGTGTTGGCAGAAAAGAATCCGGGGCTATAAAACAAAGCAGCCTCAACAATTTCGCCTATAACGGAAAGGCCACCACGCTTATAAAAGAAAGGCTGCTGCTGCTAAAACAAAAAACTGGCAAAGAAGCCAGTATGATCACGGAAGATATACAGCCATCCGGCACCAGGATAAAACTGATCATTCCTTACTATAATAATGATGAAGTATGATTAAAGCTTTGCTGGTTGACGACAAACAGCCGTCCATCGAGTTACTCAAATACCTGCTGCAGCAACACTGCCCGGAGATAAATGACATCGCCACTGCCAATAGTGTGCGGGAGGCTTTGCAGCTGGTAAAAAACTTTCAACCGGATATTTTATTTCTCGACATACAAATGCCACAGCAAAGCGGTTTCGACCTGCTCAATGCTGTTGATAACTGGACATTTGAAGTGATCTTTACCACGGCATACAATGAGTTTGCCATACAGGCCATACGCTTTAGCGCATTGGATTACCTGCTAAAACCGGTTGATGCCGGCGAACTGGTAAAAGCTGTGGACAGGTATAAGGCAAAGCGGTTATATGCCCCAGCGGGAGGCGAGCTATATAAGAATTTTATCCAGAATATCTCCTCTCAAAACCGGAAGCTTGCCTTACCCGGCACTTCAACCATAAAATATGTTGGCCTGGATGAGATCATCCGCCTGCAGGCCGAACGCAACTATACTAAATTATTTTTCACCAATGGCAAGAGTTTTACTGCAGCCAAAACATTAAAAGAGTATGAAGAGGTACTGAGCAGCAGTGGCTCTTTTATCCGTGTACACCGGATGCACCTGGTGAATTATAATTTCATAAAGGAATACGACCGGGAAGGATTGTTGCATTTAAAAGATGGTTCCAGCGTGGAAGTATCCCGCAGAAAAAAAGAAAGCCTGCTAAGGTTTTTGAAACGCTGACACAAGGGTAAGGCCGCTGTTTATTGCGAATGACGGGCCTGTTACTCACCGTTCCCTTTCAATTTGATACGCTTCATTTAAATTTTCCGGCGTTTCGTTTCAATTCATTTTAATAAGAATGGCAAACGATCCATTTTTACGTCATAAAATCAAAAGCCCATGCAAGTACATACAAATCAAATCACCGTTGCCACCACAGCAGGCCATTTCTTTTTTTCAGCTGAAGAGATAGTAAGACTGGAAGCCTGCAGCAATTACACCAATATTTATTTTACCAACAAAAAGAAAATGCTTACGAGCAAAGTGCTGAAAGATTTTGCAGTGATGCTGGAGCCGATGGGTTTTGTACGCACCCATCGTACGCACCTGGTAAACAAAAAGCATATCGCCTTTGTAAGCAATGACGGTAGTGTGATCATGAAAGATGAGAGCATTGCTGAAATATCCAGGCGCATGAAAAGTAATGTGATGAAAGTGTTGAGGAATGCTGCCTGATACATTCAATAACCAGGAACAACCGTTGGGTAAGTCAGCAGAAAAAAATAAACCATTGGCCTGCATCTTGCAGTCATGAAGATATCATCCACACCCTGCAGAAAAAAAATAAAGTATAGGCAAAAAATATTACGTTTCGGTTTCAGTGTTGCCATGTAAAACAATCCACTACATTACTGGCTGCCCGCCCTCCCGGCGGGCTTTTTTTTTTCGCCTGCAGCCGTTTTAAAAAAAGAAAACCCCGCCAATGGCGGGGCGCATAAACCAAAACTTCCAAATGAAGTGTTGGTGTACCTGGTTATTTTTTTACCCCCAGGGCTTTAGATGGTGTAAATGAAAACAAGGTGGCCAATAACAATAATGGAATGGCCGGCAATACAACCATCATCGTGGATGCCTTTTGCATGTCGAAGGCAAACCGGCAGGCCAGTACGATCATAAGATACAGCCCTATATAATAAGATAATGGATCGGGTTCATACGGAAGGCTTACTTCTTTGGCTATCCAATAAAAAACGGTTGCGATCTCTGCGCACCAGCAGATCCAGAATAAATACTTCATTGTGTTTTGTTTTAAATGACTTTGTTTTTGTTTGGCTATTGTTGCAATTAACAATCATTAACTGCTAACTGGATACAAAATAAGCTCAACAACACAGCACTTCTACATTGCATTTATTAAAAGGCGGGTGCCGTCAAGTAAACGGAGAAATGAATATAACGAGCAATGGTTTTACATCCCGGCTTCACCAACCCGTTCACTTTAAGCATTAAAGCAACAGCCTGTTTCAAAACCGTTTTTAAAAAGCCAACTGCAATGCTTTTATAAACAGCTAATTTGATTTTTTGCATCCTTTATTTAAAAATGAAGCAACCTCAGCATTTAATTATTTTCCGGGTTCACTTTTTATCACAGTTTTACAACATATCAACAAAAAAATGAAAAAACTGCTTATCACTTTTTCAATAGCATCCATAACAGTAACAGCCGTTGCACAAAATAATATCGGCATCGGAACCAGCACGCCAAACGCAAGTGCCATGTTTGATATCAACAGTACATCAAAAAGGGATTTTGATGCATGAATGAGGAAGCCACAAAACAACTGCCGCAAAAAAAATAAATTAAAAAAACTAATATGAAAAAGCACCTATCATTGCTGCTTGCTGCATTTGTTTTCATCAGCAGCTTTGCACAGCAAAATCCTGAGCAAAAGCTGCCAGCCATTTCCAAAACTCCCATCGCACTGTTGGGCATGTATCATTTTGACAATCCAAACCAGGATCAATTCAATGTAAAATCAGACAGCATTCTATCTGAAAAAAGACAAAAAGAGCTGGAAGCACTTGTGAAACAACTGGCAACATTCCAGCCTACCCATATTGCCCTTGAATTTAATAAAAACGACAGCGCCCTGGATATACGTTACCAGGAATACCTGAAAGGGAAATATCAACTTGCACCCAGCGAAAGGGAACAGATTGGATTTCGTCTGGCCCGTTTAATGGGTCATCCGCACATTTATCCTGTTGATGAGCCATCCATTCAGTTAAACTTTAATCCGGGTGAACTGGCTGCTGAGTTTTCACCATTGCTGCAACAATTAACCGAAACCGGTAATACAATTGTTGGGCAGATTAACACATGGGTACAGCAAAAAACAATTGGTGCTGTATTATCCCGGCTTAATTCCCCGGAGTTGGATAAATTGAATATTGATTTATACTACCGGTTTTTACTTCCTGTTGGCAAAGGTGATACTCAACCCGGGCTTGACGGCGTGGTGAGTTGGTACAAACGAAATCTTTACATCCTGAAACATATTCAGGAACTAATCAGTACTGATCAATCTAAAAAAAGAGTATTGGTGATTTTTGGCCAGGGGCATACTGCGATGCTTAAACAATTTATGCACTATTCAAACGAATTTGAGGTGATGGATATTCAACAGTTTCTTCCTAAGGAATAAAGCTGGTTGCCTTATAGCCTATACTTTTAAAGGCTTCAGTATTATCATACCAAACTGCAGCGTTCAAAGGCATAACAGCCCGTTGAATATTCACCTCACTTCAATCCATAAAAGCTGCATTTCATCTGTAAAAATTTTGCTGCTCGCCCCATTCTTAAGAACTTGGCATAAAATTAATCAAAATGAAAAATACATTGATCGCATTACTAATCCCCTGCTGGCTGCTGGTTTCGTGCAGTAGTACTACCCCACGGCAGTATTTTGAACGGGCTTCTCTCAATTGTAACCTGCTATATGGCTTTGCCGGTTATGAATTAAAGCGTGACCTGTCGTTGCCATCGGAAAAATTAGTGGATGCAAATACTATGAAGATGGCACCGGTATCAAGAGCCGAAGTGGTAAAAGAAAAGTTGGCCAGGGCAGAAGAAAATTACCAGAAAGTAAAAGACCTGGGCAGTAATGAAGATGCTGATGAAATGCTGAAAGCTGCTGTTATGTTGTATGAGTTTGTAATCCCTGTTTACAAAAATGAATATACCCAATTGGCAGCCTTATACGATGCCAACGCTCCAGCTGAAAAAATTGCCGCTACGGAAAAAAGCATAACAGATAAGTATGCCGATACATTTGAAAGGTTGTATAACAACGTGATGAAAACAGGCACTGCCTATGCAGAGAAAAACGGTATTGAAGTAAGACAAGTAAATCCTTCGCCAAGGTAATTACATATTGGTCATTACATTCAGTGAGATGCATTTATCCATTACAGGTAAAAAAAATATTCTTCTCACTTTACATACTCCAGCACATCAGCAGGCTGGCAATCGAGTGCTTTGCAAATGGCTTCGAGTGTACTGAACCGGATGGCTTTTGCCTTGCCCGTTTTAAGAATGGACAAATTTGACAGCGTGAGCCCAACCTTATCGGAAAGCTCATTGAGCGACATTTTTCTTTTCGCCATCATTACGTCTAAGTTTACTATGATTGGCATGGCTTATACAGTTAATTCGTTTTCGGATTGAATTTCTATGCCTCTTTTAAAGATGGTGGCAATAACATACACTACTGCTGCCATCAGGATAAAGGCCTGGCTATCCGCCCAAAACGGATCGAGGTTGTCAAAGTCAAGCCCATGATGCTGCATGTTCCTGGACACTTCCCTTGCGATATAACTAATGATGCCTATGGAAAGTGTGTAGTAGCTGATCTGTGAAATCTTTTCTGACACAAAATGGCTGAAGGGCTTTTCCAGGTCAAGCTTGTGAACCAACTTGATGACGATATAAAATAAGTGAGCTTTTAAAAAAGATATGAACAGTATAAAACTGTAGATACCAAAATACACCCAGTGATTGCGATGATACAGCTCACTCAGATCCAGCTTTTGATACAGGTTCTTGACAAATTCAGGTTTGTAAATACTGACTACAAAATTGACAAGCAATCCGCCGGCCTCAATACTCAGGCCAACGAAGATGATCCAGGCAACAATTTGTAAGCCTTTGAACACGAGGTTGTTAGATTTTGACATAATTGTGAAGTTTTAAATTATACCACAAAAATAATAAATATTTATTGATAAACAATAAATATTTATTCCGAAACAGCAGTTCGCCTGCATTTTGCCAATTTTCAACAGACTTTAGCAGGTTGCAAATGGGGGAATTGGCTCTTCAATTAAATTAAATAAAAGGCTTTAGATAAGCCCAACTAATAGAAGGATGATTGAAAACATATGCCGAAGGAAATGTCTGCAGTTTAAAGAAACAGGTCGTCAATTTCTTATGTCAAGAAACATTTGATAGTGCTCATTGTAGTGCGTTTCGGTAACCTGGAACTGGTGACTTCCGATAATGTTGAAACCTGCTTTATGATAAAAATCAACGGCCCTGGTATTGCCGATCCACGTAAACAACCAAATACCTGATTGATAATTTTCTTTTGCCAGGTCGATATTAAATTTTAGTAATTCAAAACCAAACTTTAAACCATAAAATTCCTTTAGCAGATAAATGCGGTCAAGCCTGGCGATATTATCACGGTTTATATTTGAATGTGTACTATTGAAAACTATTTTAGAAAACCCGATGGTTGCATCCTTGTAATTTAATATGTGGTAGATATTTTTTTCAGTGCATATTTCTTCTTGAACAGCCATCTCATTATAATTTTTTTCCAAAAACGCATTCATGTCTTCTGCAGAACAACTTCCCCTGTGGGCTTCCTCCACTGCAATAGCACCGATTGTAGCAATAGATGAAGTATTTTTCACAGTGGCTCTTGTAATTGAAAACATCTGATTTTTTATCTGTTAAAAAGAAACCTGTATACAAGCAATTGCCTGCTTCCTTTTTCTACCTGTCAAACCATTTTTTAAACCCCGGTGCCTTTTCCCTGCTGATATCCTGCTCCATCTTTATAGGGGCCTTTAATGTGATCACCAATTTTTGATTTTCCTGAGGTTTGATGCTTTGTATCGATTCAATATGGATAATGCTCTGGCGGTTGGCACGATAGTACATTTTGGGGTCAAGCAGTTCTTCAATTTCATCCAGCGTGGTAAAATCAAGGATATATTTTTCACCAGAAAATGTAAGCAGGTAGTTTAAATTCTCCCGGTAAAAACAAGCAATATCTTTTGTGAGAATGGGCAACCAGTTGTTCCGCACTTTCACAACAAACTTTTCTTTGTAAGCTGTAGTACCCTGGTTTGGATTGGCCATCATCTTTAATAATTCATGCACATCTTTTGGGTAGGCTGTTTTACTCTGCACAATGGAACGTGCTTTGTCAATCGCTCTTTTTAATTCTTCTTCATCCACCGGCTTTAGCAGGTAATCAATGCCATTTACTTTAAATGCACGCAGTGCATATTCATCATACGCTGTAGTAAACACAATGGGACAACTAAAATTATAGCGCTCAAATATTTCGAAGCTGGTACCATCACTCAACTGTATATCGGCAAAGATCAGGTCCGGTTCTGCGTTTTCCATAAACCACTTATACGCCGTCTTTACACTCGGCAATACTTCTTTAATCTTTACATCGGGCGCTGCTTCGCCAATCTTATACAGCAGTTCCCTGGCTATCAGGTTTTCGTCTTCAATGATTACTGCGTTCATGATCGTTAGTTTAAAGTTTAATTGTTTAAAGTTTAGGGTTTAAGGTTTAGGGTTTAAGGTTTAAGGTTTAAAGTTTAAGGTTTAAGGTTTAAGGTTTAAAGTTTAAAGTTTAAGGTTTAAGATTTAGGGTTTAGAGTTTAGGGTTTAGGGTTAACTAGTCCTCATCAACCTACAGCTTGATTCAATGCCCTCACTATTAACCATTTACCATTCACCTTTCACCATTCAGCCCTCCCCTAAATCAACGGCACTTTCACAATAAAATGCGTTTCGTTCTCCTCCACCGTCATCTGTCGTTCGCTTAAAAAACGATACAACGACTGCATATTGCCAAGCCCCTGCTTATTACTGGTTTCTACAAAATTTTTCTTTTGCAAGGTATTTTTCACCACCAGGTAATCATCTTCCACAAACAGCTTGATGGTTAATGGGGCATCGGCGTCTGCCGTGTTGTGCTTGATGGCATTTTCTACCAGGTTCTGCAATGTTACCGGCGCAATTTTCCGGTGATGGTATTCCTCTGCAATATCCATATTGATCAGCAGGCCTTTTTCAAACCTTGTTTTTTGCAGGTCGATGTACAATTGTACAAATTTGATCTCGTCTGACAGCGGAACCGTTTCATTGTCCCTGTTCTTTAAAATGTACCGGTACACTTTACTCATCTTATCCAAAAAGTTGCCTGCCATTTTCTGGTCTATTCGTATCAGGCTGCTAAGAGAAGTAAGTGAATTGAACAGAAAATGCGGGTTGAGGTGTTGCTTCAGATTTTCATACATCACCTGTGTTTTTTCTTTTTCCAGCAGCTGTGCCTTATTCTCCAGCGAAAGCAGTCTTTCCTTTTGGGCCAGCCGGTACCGGTAGGTACCAACAACGGTTACCAGCAGTGCTGCAAACAGCAAAGTAAAGAACCACCAGGCACTGTAAAAGGGTGTGGCAATATGTATCTGCAAAACCGTTTCTGCCGTTTGCCAGCTTTTGTCTTTAGCCAGTGCTTTTACTTTAAATGTGTAGTTGCCTGGCGGCAGGCTGTTGTAAGCTGCTTCAAAATTTGTACTGGCAGTTGTCCAGTTATTTTCTGCCCCTTCCATAATGTACAGCATATCATAGGGCGTTACCACATTGTCAGTCAGCATACCAAATTTAATCCGGAGGCTGTTTTCAAGTGATGCAAGCCGCAGGTTATTATAATGATATAAATTGGTATCAGCACCATTAATAGACAGCATACTGATCAATGGTTTGTCTTTTACCAGCGGCGCCCTGAGCCTGCCAGTAAAAAATTCCACTGCATCGCCTGCTACGTTGGCAATAATATTACCATTGCCCAGCGTTTTCATTAAGTTCACATAAGCATAGTTATTAGCACTGATGGGCAAGGTGAAATTGTAAAAACTATTCAGCAAAGGATTGTAAACCGAAAACTGGTTATAGGCACCGGACCATATCTTACCACTGCTGTCTTCCGCCAAAGCCATTACATGGTCCATCACCAGGCCATCATGCTGCTTTAATTGTTTACTTGTATTCGCAGCAGGATCATAAAAAACCAGGCCATCACCTTTTTTAGTCATCCATACAACATGCCTCGAGTCAACAATCATGTCTGTAAAATATCCGTCGTCTTCCTCGGTTGCCGGCTGGTAATTCATTTTTACCAGCTTTAATTCATTCTTATCTGTACAAGTGAGCCAGTCCTTGCCATTCATCATCCAGAGTTTACCATTGTTATTTACAAAAGGGCGAACCAGTGCCGGCGGCTTACCTTCAATCTCAACTGGTTTTGCAAAAACCAAACTGTCCTGCAATCCCGTTTTAAGATCCCATTTTAATACTTTATTCAGAGTAACAGCGTATAAAATCTGGCTTTGCCATAAATCAGCATCTCTGAACACCCAGTCACTATAAGGGGCTTTTAATTGCAGCGGCTTAAAGTTGCCTTTTCCTTTTTTTAGCCAGGCGCCATTGTACGCAAATAAAAAAATACTGTCCTTATAAAAAATCATACGGGTAATATACTCTGGTGTTTTCTTATAGTTATTGGGTTCAAACTTATCCACAGCAAACAGCTCGCTGCCCGCAGTTACCGGATCGTAGTGAACCAATATATTTTTGGTTGTTACAAACCACCATGACCTGTCCAGGGGATTCTCAGTAAGAAATGTGATAGCTGGATTTTCATCATTGTGTGCCGCCGGTGGTAAATGGTGAACTTTATAAAACGAACGGGAAGGATTACATTTTGAAATACCACCCACCGTGCCCAGCCAGAGTGTGCCATCTGTTTCCTGCATCGCATCCCAAAAAAAATCGCCGGCTATGCTGGAAGGGTCATTTTTATTGTGCCGTATCCTGGTGACCTTGTTCCCATGAAGGTAATCGATCATAAACAACTCATAGTTCCAGGTACATAACCACAGCATATGGCTTGCATCTTCAAATAATGTGGCTGCAGCACCCATTCTCTCCATTTCTTTTACCCTGATGCTGTACTTTATTTTTTTTGCAACAGGATCAAAACCAACAATTGTTTTAGACCGGTTATCTACATGCCAGTAATGTCCGAAGGAGGTTTTACAAATAGCAGAAGTACCATGCGTTTTAAATAAATTGCTGTCGCTGCTATTATTGGCCGCTGTGTACAACGCTGCCTTTTTATCATAATACTTAAGGCCTTTATTAGTGGTAAGCCAAAAGCCTTTTGCATCCGGACTTTCTGCAAGGCCATTTTTTCTTATCATCCAATCCTCCTGTTTTTCTTTAGAAGGTGCCAGTTCAAAACTGTCGGCCGTTGCATTGTACACAGCAAGCCCCGTGTTACTGGATGCCCAAATTTTGCCATCGGCACCAAAACAGATATTGTACACCCCCGGCCATTTGCGCTGAGAGGGAAGCAAATATCTTTTGAAATATCCGCTCAGCCTGTTAAGGCAAAAAATACCATTATCAGTAGCCCCCCATATGTTTCCGTTTTTATCTTCTGCCAGTTTGTGCACGGTATTATTGGGTAAAGTGTTATTTGCGGGGCTGGTGTGATAAGAATAAAAGTGAGCACCATCATATTTATCCAGTCCATTGTACGTGCCGATCCACAGCATACCCTTGCTGTCTTTTAAAAAGCAATTGACAATATTGTAACTGAGCCCGTCTTTTTCTGTGAGGTGATGAAATACAATATCCGGCTGTTGTGCAGCAGCTGTAAATGATTTCAGCAGTAATAGTATAAGGACCAACCGGCGCATAATGGAAAAGTATAAACAA
>JAKQJG010000300.1 GCA_029561305.1 Bacteroidota bacterium
GCCTGGTGATTAAAAGGCTGTAACACCATTTCATTGATAACACCACTGGTTGGTTGCTGGCATAAAAACCAGATGGCTTTGGCCGCTTCTTCTGCCGTCACCATTTTTTCTCTTTGCACTCTTAAATCAATGGTATCCCAAAAAGCAGAATCGGTACCCCCCAGGAACAGGTTGGTGATGCGGATATTGGTACGTTTTAGTTCTTCCCGGATGCTTTGCATCATGCCCACCAAACCATATTTGCTGGCGCTGTAGGCTGCTGCACCGGCCATGGGCGTTTTACCCAGCACCCCGGGTATATTAATGATCAATCCTTTGTTTTGCGTTTTCATCTGGGGCAAAAATGATTGAACCAGCAAAAAAGGGGCATACAAATTATAGTTCAGGCTGCGTAAAAAATCTTCGCTGCTTAGATTCTCGGTGGATTTGATGATGCCAATACCTGCGGCATTCAGCAACACATCAATAGTGGGCAACTGTGCAAAGAATTTTTCTTTTAATATAGCTACAGCTTCCGGCTGGGAAATATCCAATACAAAAGTTCTTTCGGCAGGTACATCACAAGCCGCTGCAACTGTTATTAACTTTTCTTCATTCCGGCCGGTCAAAAACAACCGGGCGCCACTACTTGCCAGTAATTTTGCAGTTCTGCTTCCAATACCACCTGTGGCACCAACGATCAATATATTTTTTCCTTTTACGCTTTCCATTTTATTGTTTGGCAGTTAAACAATTGCATCCTCAATTTGTTTGAACAGGTTTTAACATATGGCAGAAGTAAGCATTGTATTTCCACACCAGTTATTCAACAATCACCCTTCTTTGCAAAAAGACCGGGTAGTGTATATCGTGGAAGAATGGCTCTTTTTTAACCAATTCAACTTTCACAAACAAAAGATCATCCTGCACCGAAGCAGTATGAAAAAATATGCTGATTATCTTGCCGGGGAAAAATACACTGTTGAATATATTGAGGCTTCAAACAACTTATCAGACATAAGAAAATTGGTAGCTTATTTAGCCCAACAAAAAATTACAGTGCTGCACTTTGCGGACCTGGCAGATAACTGGCTGCAGAAACGAATGGAAAGCAGTTGCAGAAAAAACGCCATTCAAACAAGTATTTCCCTTTCACCCAACTTCCTCAATACGATGGAAGGAGTTAAAAGTTTCTTTGATAAAAGAAAAACTTATTTTCAAACGGGTTTTTATACGGAACAAAGAAAACAGCGTGGGATTTTGTTAGAAGCTGCTGATCAGCCTGTAGGTGGAAAATGGACTTTTGATGCGGATAACAGGCTCCGTTACCCTAAAACGAAAAAGCCGCCTTCTATTCAGTTTGCAGAAGAAGATAAATATGTGAAAGAGGCAAAAGAGTATGTCGCAAAACATTTCGCCGGCAACTACGGCAAAGCAGAACAGTTTATTTACCCAACAGGTTTTAAAGCTGCAGAAAAATGGCTGGATGATTTTTTAGAAAACCGTTTTGCGCATTTTGGTGAGTATGAAGATGCCATTGTAAGTGGGGAACATTTTTTACATCATTCGGTGCTTACGCCAATGCTTAACATTGGTTTGCTATCACCACAACAAATTGTTGATAAAGCAATATTACATGCAACAAAAAACAACATTCCTATAAATTCTGTGGAGGGCTTTATACGGCAGGTGATTGGCTGGCGGGAGTTCATCAGGATCGTGTACGAAAGAGAAGGCAGCAAGCAGAGAACAAAAAATTACTGGGGCTTTGAAAGAAAGATACCGGCAAATTTCTGGAAGGGTACTACCGGCATATTACCTGTTGACAATGTGATAAAAAAAGTTTTAAAAACAGGGTACAGCCATCATATTGAGCGGCTGATGGTAATGGGCAACTTTATGCTGCTTTGTGAATTTGACCCGGATGAAGTGTACAAATGGTTTATGGAAATGTATGTGGATGCCTATGATTGGGTAATGGTGCCGAACGTATATGGGATGACCCAGTTTGCAGATGGTGGCCTTATGACAACCAAGCCTTATATCAGCGGCAGCAATTACTTGCTAAAAATGAGTGACTATAAAAAAGGGCCCTGGTGTGAGGTGTGGGATGGATTATTCTGGCGCTTTATGCATGTACACCGGGATTTCTTTTTGAAAAATCCACGACTGGGTATGCTGGTAAAAACCTTTGATAAAATGCCGGAGGAGAAAAGAAATAAACATATTGAAAATGCAGAAAGATATTTATCACAGCTAGATATTTGAAAAGAAATCATTAATTGAAATGCAGCCCGTTCTTGGAGAAAAATCAGTCAGCAATAAAATAAATACGCCAAAGTCCCCCTTTGGGGGATTTAGGGGGCCCAGACCATGGAACCGGGTAAACCTGCCGGTGTATAGCGTCAGCAGCCAGGCCGATGGCAAAGCAAATATGCATATCATCACCTATGCCACGGCCATCAGCATGCAGCCCAAACGTTTTATATGCGGAATTTATAAAGGCACACAAACATTAGAAAATGTAGAAGCTACAAGTGAATTCATTTTACAATTGCTGGATGAAAAGCAGTACCGGCTGATAGATCTGCTGGGAAAAAAATCTGGAAAACAAATTGACAAGATAACCCGGCTGGAAAAAAGAAATGAACTGGCTGCCTGGAACGGTTACCCTATTTTAAAAAACTGTCTTGCGGTAATGCAAATGAAAGTTGTAAATAGCATGGAAGGCGGCGACCACCAGTGTTTTCTTTGTGATGTGATTGCTTACAAAAATTTAAATGAAGGAAAAGCGCTCACACTGGATATCTTAAGAGAACATAAAATGATAAGAATATAAAGATGACGGAAGAAATATTAACACCTAAAGACATTGACCGCATTATCGAAATGGCCTGGGAAGACAGGACTACCTTTGAAGCCATTGAAGTACAATTTGGATTAAAGCAGCAGGATGTAATCAAATTAATGCGGAAAGAAATGAAGCCGGCAAGTTTTAAACTATGGCGGGAAAGAACCAAAGGCAGAAGCACCAAACATGCGGCTTTGAGAGACGGGGATGTTGACAGGTTTAAGTGCAGCAGGCAAAGAACGATTTCAATGAACAGGATTTCAAAAAGAAGTTAGAAGGGAAAAAAGATAATTAGCCAAAAAAGCAGTTGGTTTACTGTCATCAATTCCTGTGGGTGCTTTTATTTAATTAATAAAAAACAAGGTCTTCTTTCCCCTCCTTCTTGTTTATTCTTATAGCTCAACTATGCAATTCCCCACAGATCATAACAGCATACTCGAAAGAGTGGAACAAATAAAACCACTCCAATACGCTAACACAAGAAATTATATTGATGGTGATGTTACATACCTCTCGCCCTATATTTCAAGGGGCGTTATTAGTTTGCCACAGGTGGCAAAGCAGGCATTAAAATGTTACCATCCTTTTCAAGTACAAAATTTTTACAAGAGCTGGCGTGGAGGGAATACTGGCAAAGGACGTGGCAGGAATTGGGAGAAAACATTTTTACCGATATCAAACAGCCGCAGCCAAATGTTGCACACCGCACTATGGTTACTGCCGTGGAAAATGCCAATACGGGTATTGAAGCGATAGACAAACAAATCCAACTGCTGTATAAAACAGGTTATATGCACAATCATGTACGCATGTATGTTAGCAGCCTGGCCTGCAATATTGCCGGTGCACATTGGCTGAAACCCTCTCAATGGATGTATTATCATTTGCTGGATGGGGATTTGGCCAGCAACAGTTTGAGCTGGCAATGGGTGGCAGGAAGTTTTTCTGCCAGGAAATATTATTGCAACCAGGAAAATATCAACCGCTTTACCCATAGTCAGCAGCAACATAGTTTTTTAGATTGCAGTTACGAAGCCCTTACTGATATGGAAATACCAAAAGCACTGAGAGAGGAATCTCCTCTGTCGTTAGAAACAAAACTTCCTCAAACTGGTGTGCCGGTAATTGAAGAAAGCTTACCGGTATTGCTATATAATGCATATAATCTTGATCCGTTGTGGCACCAAAATGAAAAAGCCAACCGCATTTTGTTGCTGGAACCATCTCACTATCAAAAATTTCCGGTGAGTGAAAAAGTGCTCGGATTTATTTTGGCACTCTCCCAAAACATTGAAGGCATTCAAATTTTTACCGGCGAACTAACAGCATTATCGTCTGTATGTAAAAACAATAAAATCATCTATAAACAGCATCCGGCTTTCCCGCATTACCAGGGTACAGCAGAAAAATATGACGAATTGTTCCCCCAGGTCACTGGGTATTACAATTCCTTTTTTGCCTATTGGAAACGCTGTGAGAAATATCTGAAAGACTTATAAAATCACATCCTGTTATCTTTGTAAAAATTTTATTATGGAACCGAAAGGAAAAAAAGCCAATGAAAGCTTTGTAGTGATGAATGAACTGGTATTACCCAACGACACCAATGTATTTGGCAACCTGATGGGCGGCAGGCTGATGTACTGGATGGATATAGCCGCCGCAATGGCTGCAACCAAACATTGCAATACGCCCTGCATGACCGCATCTGTAGATAATCTCTCTTTTAAAAACCCGATCAAACTGGGTAATGTAGTGCATATCGAAGCGCATGTAACAAGGGCTTTTAACACTTCGATGGAGATATTTATAAAAGTGTGGGGCGAAGATAACCTGCACCAGTACCGGTACGAAAGCAATGAAGCCTACTTCACCTTTGTGGCGCTTGATCCCAATCATAAACCACGACTGGTGCCCCCCGTTATACCGGAAACAGAAAGAGAGCAAAGACTATTTGAAGGAGCTTTAAGAAGAAGACAGGTGCGTTTAATTTTGGGTGGCAAAATGAAACCACAGGATGCGGAAGAACTAAAAGCGTTGTTTGTGTAGACTTGGTTTTGCAGATACGCCTGGATTTTCAGGCTGCACACAGGCAGCAGGTGCCATTATTACTGAGGGAAAAAAGTCTTCTATACCAATTAACTGCCCAATATAGCTGAACCAGTTACTTATCCGTCGCACTCATTAAATGATGCTTCCCCTTCAGCATAAATTTTTTGCTCTGCTCAATGGCATCCATTACCTGCTCCAGGATTTTCTCCGTGGGATCATCGTAATTTATCTGTAGTGGTTCTTTAAAAGTTACGGAGAGCAAAGAGCCTTTCTTTTTAAATTTCAACCCCTTTTTATTAAAGGCCCTCCAAAAGCCACTGATCACAACGGGTACCACAATAGGCCTGTGATGCTTAATAATAAAAGCCGTTCCTTTTCTGCCAGGCGCAAAGGGCTTAGTGGTGCCTTGTGGAAATGTGATCACCCAGTTATTTTGCAGCGCCCTTTCAATTTTCCTTGTATCACTCGGATCCAGGTTGCGCCTGACTTCTGTGCCTTCGCTCCGCCAGGTACGCTTTACCGTAAGTGCACCGCCCAATGTAAATAGTTTACTGATAAAACTGCTCCGCATGGTTTCTTCGGCAGCCACATATTTGACTCTTGTAAAGGGCCACAATAAATAAAACGGTATACCAAGCCCGTTCTTCTTTCGCCAGCTTACAGCGCAAAAAATATGGAGGAAGGTGATCACATCTGCAAAGTAGGTTTGGTGATTGCTCACAAATAATACGTTTCTTTTGGGCAGGTTATGCAGGTTAGCCATACCTGTTATCTGCAAACGGTTTATAATGGAAAGACCAGGAAAAGACAATGCTCCTACCAGCGCATATACAGAGCCTTTTACCAGTTTTGTATCTTTTAACTTATCCCAAAATGATGACATGAAATATATTTTAGCAGCAATTCTCTACTGCAATATACACAATACTGTTTTTTCTGAGCTGCACTTAGTTTATTTTATGTGCCAATTAATACGCATTCAGGCATAACAAATATATTTGCCACATGGGCTATAATACAGTAATCTTCGATATGGATGGGCTGCTCATAGATTCCGAACCTTTGTGGAATGAGGCAGCAGACGAAATTTTTAAGCAGTATGGCATACAGATCTCAACGGAGCAATACGCTACCACCACAGGTATGCGTATAAAAGAATTTGTTTTGTACTGGTTCAGGATCAATAGTATTCCTGCTGAAAATGCTGCAGCTGCTGAGCAAAAGATCATTCAGCTGGTAATTGAGAAAGTAAGAACAAAAGGAAGGCCCATGCAGGGACTGTCTCATATTTTTAATTTCTTTATCAGCCGCCAGTTTAAGATCGGGCTGGCATCCTCTTCACCCCTGGGCCTGATTGATGTAGTGGTGGATAAATTAGGCATTCGCAATTACCTCCATGCCATTAGTTCTGCAGCAGACCTGCCTTATGGCAAACCCCATCCGCAGGTATATTTAGATTGTGCGGCCGTTCTTAAGAGCGATCCGCATGAATGTATATGTTTTGAAGATTCCTTTAATGGCCTGATAGCTGCCAAAGCTGCCGGGATGAAATGCGTGGTGATACCTGCCCAGCATGATACCGGTAAGCCAAAATTCAGCGCTGCCGACCTCAAAATCTCCTCTTTGCAGAATTTTAACGACCTGTTACTCCACACTTTATAGCCCGGATTAAAAAATTATGGTTATTTCCGGTAAAATGTTGTAGTTTTGCCGCCTTAATTAATACAATACAATACAATGAACAAAACACAAGGCACCGTTAAGTTTTTCAATTCTGAAAAAGGATTCGGTTTTATCAAGCACAACGACTCAAACAAAGAAACTTTTGTACATGTTAGCGGTTTAGTTAACGAAATCAAAGAAGGCGACCAGGTTGAGTTTGACATGCAGGAAGGCAAGAAAGGCATGAACGCCGTGAACGTTAAACTGATTGGATAATCATTCTCTCTTTTTAATAAAAATGCTGATTGTCCCCAGGTTTTGGGGACAATTTTTTTTCCGGTCACCGTCAACAAAATTTACCTGCACGGGTTTTGCTATTACATTTGCATCACAAAAAATAAAAAATGACATACACTAAGAGAATTGTAAAGCTTGCGGGCTTCGCTACAGTACTTTTTATCAGCACTGCTGCAGCTGCACAAAACAAAAATGCCGAAAGCACTAAGCTTGATTTTAAGGCAGGCCAAAAGTTTCAAACGGAGAGTACAGTTAAATCCACCACCAGCATGGAAATGATGGGCCAGCAGATGGACATCAAAGCTGATGTAACGGTGGTACGCCAGCTGGAAATAAAAGATAAAAAAGATAAAGTATACAATGTTGCTTCTACCATCACCAGGATGGCAACGGTTATGGATATGATGGGGCAGAATATAAACTACGACTCAGATAAAAAAGAAGACAGTGCCAGCGATATGGGTAAATTGCTAAAAGAAAAGATCAATGTACCGACTGCCCTGGAAATGGGTGAAAACGGAAAGATCATCCCGGGTAAAAAAGAAACAGCCCCGGCTGCGGAAGAAGCCGGCAACATGGCAGCGATGATGAAAAGCATGGGTGTGGGCGATGATGATGCCATTCTTACAGATGACATGTTTATCACTGCACCAAAAAACTTGAAGGCGGGTGATGTATGGAATGATTCTATCATTGTGGAGGGCCAAAAAACATACAGGGATTATACTGTAAAATCTATCCAGGGGAATGAAGCTGTGGTAACAATCGGCGGTAAAGTACTTACTGATAAAAAAATGGAGAACCAGGGTATGGAAATGAACCTGGTGATGGAAAGCAAGATCACAGGCGATCTTACGGTAGATGCTGCCACGGGAGTTATTAAGCAAAGAACGATGACTGTTGATGGATCAGGCAACATTGAGATGATGGGCCAGCAGGTTCCAATGACCACAAAAGTGGAAACTACCTCTGTTACGAAGAATTTATAAGTCTGTTAATTAATAATGATAAAAAATTAAAAGTCGCTTTAATGGCGGCTTTTTTGTTTAGAAAGGGGGTAGTGAATGGCTTATTGTAAAGGAAAAAATGGCGACTGATTACTTTTAGTGGGCTGTAACATACACTTTCGTGGAACACCGACCCTCCGATTACAATCGGGATGCTCTATAGCATGCCAATCAAATCTTTGATATATTTTCTTGATTTCATTTTCTTCATTCTTCTTTCATATTCCTTCGCCGCCAATAGTGTTGCATACTCTTTCTTGTATTTCAGCTCCCAGGGAGCTCCTGTAGAAGTGAATTTTGAGTGGCCGATATTGTGCTCATAAAGCGGCGATCCAGATCTGTACATGCACCAACATAATATTTGTTGAGCTTCTGTGAATATATGATGAAGGTAAATGGCATAAACTAAAAAGAAACCCTTCCGGATTCCTTTTGTGAACTGGCTGTCCCGAATGTTTTCGGGAGAACCCAGGACCCATACATTAAAATCGGGATGCTCTGCAAATGAGCTAACAATTCATTACGAACCCAAACTGATCTAAAATAAAAAAGAGAATCCATTGCTGAATTCTCTTTGTGAACTGGCTGGGACTCGAACCCAGGACCCATACATTAAAAGTGTATTGCTCTACCAACTGAGCTACCAATTCTCCTTTTCCTAATCTAAAAACATTTGATTAACAGCTGTTTTTAAAATTGGAGTGCAAAAATAGGGTAAAAGCCATTTGACTCCAAAGTTTTTCTCAAACTTTTTATTCATAACTAAAATTAATATTTCCACATTCTTTGTTACAGGGTGGTTTTATCCACCTTATTTTTGTACATAATAATTTTATGAGTCATTTTTTCAATAATAAAGTGGTAGCCATTACGGGCGGCAGCGAAGGTATCGGCAAAGCATTGATAGAAACCCTGGTTCCATTGGGCGCTAAAATAGCAACCTGTGGCAGAAACCAGGATAAATTATATGATCTGCAGGTGAAATATTCCGGCCACTTGCTGCATACAGTTGTATGTGATGTTAGCCGCCATGCTGATTGTGAGAATTTCATTCACTCCACCATTCAAACTTTCGGAAAAATTGATATTCTCATCAATAATGCCGGTATATCAATGCGTGCATTGGTACAAGATGTAAAAATTGATGTGCTGGAAGATGTGATGGCAGTTAATTTTTTTGGTATGGTGTATTGCACCAAGTTAGCATTAGACACCATTATACAAAACAAAGGCACCATTGTAGGTATTTCATCTATAGCCGGGTATCGTGGCCTGCCGGGGCGTAGCGGCTACTCCGCATCAAAATTTGCCATGAATGGCTGGCTGGAAGCGTTGAGGACAGAACTGCTTGATACAGGCGTGAACGTAATGTGGATGGCACCGGGCTTTACCTCCAGCAATATCCGCAAAGCTGCACTCAACAGCAGGGGCGAACTGCAAAAGGAAAGTCCCATGAACGAACAGCAAATGATGAGTACAGAAGAATGTGCCAGGAAAATACTGGAAGCAATAGAAGGCAGGAAGAGAAACCGGGTAATGACATTCAAAGGAAAGCAAATTGTTTTTCTCAATAAATTCTTTCCTTCTTTTGCAGATAAAATGGTTAGAAAATTCTTTTTTAAAGACGGGCAATTAGCAAAATAACACCGCATTTTAATGCAGTTTACATTCATCAAAAAAAATACTACTACCAACTGATGCCCCTAGTGACGCTTACATCTGATATAGGACAGAAAGATTTTCTTACCGGAGGTATCAAAGGGCAGTTGTTGCAAGTGAACAGCCTTTTTAATATTGTTGATATTACACACCAATTATCGCCGTTTAATTATCCACAGGCTGCATATGTATCCAGGAATGCTATTAAGTGTTTCCCCGAAGGCACCATGCATATTGTAATGGTGAATTTGTTTGATGACAAACCAGAACACCTTTTACTGGCGAAACACAATGGTCATTATATTGGTTGTGGTGATAATGGGCTGCTTACCATGATCCTGGAAGAATTGCCAGAAAAAGTTGTTGCCTTACCCGTTGATAAAACCACCCATAAAAATACGCTGTATTGTACCAGCATTTTTGCAAAAGCCTACAACGAAATACTCAACGGGAAAACGATCGATGAAGTGGGTGACGCGTCGGTTTCTATCAATATAAAAAATGCCCTGCGCCCGATGCTGGGTAATAACTGGATAGAAGGGCAGATCATTTTCATCGACAATTTTGAGAATGTAATCGTGAATATCACCAAAGAAGATTTTGAAACCCAGCGGAGAGGCAGAAGCTTTAAAATAGTGTTTAAGAGAGATGAAGTGATCGACAGGATCAGCGACACGTATGCCGATGTACCCGAAGGAGAAAAACTGGCATTGTTCAATTCTGCAGCTTACCTTGAAATTGCCATCAATAAAGGCAATGCCGCCGGTTTGTTTGGATTGCAGGGTTATTCCGAAAAACAACAACAGGGTCAACAACAATATTTTAGTAACCGGCTTTTTTACCAAACCGTTAAAGTGTTTTTTGAATAAGTGTGTTAATGGGCATAAACACAAAATTGCACCGCAGCTTTGGCAAGGAACTGCATTCAAAAGCACAAGCAGCAATAAGGCTGGGAAAACAATCCACATTAAGTGCCTGTTATTAAAATGAAGCAACCTTAAATTGACGTTTTTAAAAACTATACGACCAGGGGACATATCAGATAAAGAGCTGATTTCATCTTACAAAGCCAGCAACGACCTTACTTACGTGAGCACGCTGTACCAGCGCTATATGGAGCTTGTATTTGGTGTATGCCTCAAGTATTTTAAAGATGGGGAACGGAGTAAGGATGCCGTGATGGATATTTATGAAGAACTCTGTAAAAAGTTAAAACTCCATGAGGTTGACAATTTTAAGGGCTGGCTGCAGGTGCTGGCACGGAATTACTGCCTGATGCAACTCAGAAGCCCCCGGAATTTAAAAACCACTGAGTTTAATGCCGAGTTTATGCAAAGCAGCCAAATAGCGCATCTTGAAAACGGGATGTTGGAAAAGGAAGAAAATTTTAAGAAATTAGAGGAATGTTTGGGGCAACTGACAGTGGAACAAAAGCAGAGTATTGAACTGTTTTTTATACAAAAGAAATGCTACAATGAAATTGCAGCAATAACGGGATTCGACTGGAGTAAGGTGAGGAGTTATATTCAAAATGGCAAACGCAACCTGAAGATATGCATGGAAGAGAAGAAGGTTTTTAGTGCATAGTTGGGTGTATGTTTTAAAAATGAAAGAAGAAAAGAACGATATTATTTATACAGCAGAAGATATCAAACGCTATATCACCGGGGCGATGAACCCGCAGGAGATGCATGCTATTGAAATGGCAGCGCTGGATGATCCTTTGCTGGCTGAAGCGATGGAAGGGTATGACTTAATGGAGCAAAAGGACTGGAGCAAAGAACTGGCAGATTTAAAACATCATTTTAGCAAAGAAGAAAAACAAGAAACGCCCGTTATAGCCATAACCCAACACCAGGCTTTTAAATGGTGGAAAGCCGCAGCTGCAGTACTGGTAGTGGGTATTGCTGCCTTTAGTGCTTACTTGTTCACAGATAAAAATAAAGCAGCCCGGCACGAGGATATTGCAAAAGTTGAGACCACAATTACTTCTACTGATTCTGTAACTATACCGACAAAAGCTGACAGTTCAACTACATTGGTCACTATTGCAACAGCAGATAGTAACAACACATTGATTGCGCAGGGAAATGCAAATGCTGCGTCTGGCACATTAAATTTAACCATTCCTTCCTCAGCAAATTATGCCACCGTAACAACTACAGATAATCTGAAAGCAGTTTCAGACAGTACTTTTATGTATCGGCCATCCACTGATACCAGGGATTTGATTGCGATGAGGGAAGACAGAACTTCTGGAGGAGGTGTGGAAGCAACCGGTGAAAATGATTATAAAGTGACAACCAACAGCAATTACCCTGGAAATGCTGCTTCTCAGAATAATGCAGGCG